>JALFPC010000003.1 GCA_022782305.1 Prevotella sp.
ACCACGCTTACCAGTTCAGCATTCCATGTTCCCTGTACAAACGACTTGAAGTCTGTAACATCGTCATCATCACTACATGAATAGGTTACCAATCCAAAACATAGCGCCAAAAGAAGAGCGCCTGCATACATAATTTTTTTCATTGTTTTGTGTGTTAATTTAAATATTACGATTAATGTATTTGCCTCTCATGGGTCTTACTCTTAACATTAGACAATAATATTTCCATAATACTACAGAAAACCGAAAAAAAATGTTGAAGGCAGCAAAATGGCTAACAATTTGGACGGGATTACTGTATGCTAAACCGTACTCCGATATTAAGTTGTATGCTGTTAGGATTTTCTGAATAGTATGATGTGATAGTGGACGGGCAACTGAAATAGTGCGATGCACCAATCTCTCCGAATAACGATAGCGACGGATGAAAACCATAGTCTATGCCAAGAGAAGTATTGACAGACCAGTAAAGGGAACCATGCGATATAGATGCTCCTTTTTTTATGGTGTTTGTTCCATTGCGCTCGATTGACGACACTGAGCCATCCACCATCTTCTCTGCCATAGTTCCTGCACTGAGATACAACCCCAATTTGCCTGCGGAGAAGAAATGCCAGTTGACAGACACGGGTACACCTATGAAATGCAACCTTTGTTTGCCTTCTGAACTATAACCCTTGGCCCGGTGGCTCAGTTCTGAGTATAAATAACTGTAACTGAAACCTGTACTAAGGCTGACACGGTCGCTTAGGGGATATGTGCATGCCAATGTGAACCTAAGCGGCTGATGATGTTTTTCAGACGACTGCGGAGTAACCTCTTCGCCAGCAAACTGAAACACATCATTGGTATTCATCTCGGATGGAGCATCGCCATAGAGCCCAGCCACGGGCAACACACCCATTGTATTGTCTCGGTTTGACATGTTTGGGGACGCTGACACCTGCAGCGACATCCTGCCACGCTTATGCGCATCACCGGCATCAGCAAGAAGCAAATGGTCATGCTGCTCGTTTCTAATAGTGCGCTGGACCTGCTTCTTTACTGTTGACTGGTTGCTTTTTGTGTTTTCAGTTAAGCGTTGGTCTTGTATGTCTTCATTTGCATGTTGATCTTGTTCGTGTTCGTTAATACTTTGACCTTTAAGGTGGGCTATGATGTCTTGCTCCTGCTTAACCACGTTAGTTGGTGAGGGTTGTTTCTTGTTTGCAGGCTTACCCTCTGCCAAAACATCGATTTCATGATTGTCATTGCCGCCAACTGTATTGGAATAACTATTAATTATTTGTCTATTATGAGTGGCCGTTATTACTGACACATCTTTGGGGGTGTCTACTGCGAAGAAATACAAAGAGGCTCCACTCACCATCAGCAGCAACACTGCAGCAGCCGACAGCCATTGCCATGCCTGCACACGACCATAACTACGACCTCGACAATTAACTGCTTTCTGGTCGGCAAGTGCGTCTATCTGTGCCCAGTCTATAGGCAATGGTGCCCCCTGGTGCTCATGCATTTTCTTTCGCAACAAACGAGTCCAATCAGTATTCATAAGATGTGGATTTTTGAGATAAATAATTCGTGATTTTCTTGGCCAGCTGAACCTTTGCCCTATGATACTGCGAAGCGGACGTGCTCTCACTGATGCCAAGGAGTTGGGCAATCTCACTATGACTTTTGCCATCTATGGCATACAGGTTGAACACTGTTCGGTAGCCATCGGGCAATGACCGAATAAAAGCATGCAGTTGGTCTGCATCTATATCATACAAATCCTGCAAGGCAAGATTGCTTTCAACCTCAACAGCATTAAGTGATTTGTCAGACAGTAGTTCCTCTTTTATAGAAAGTAACTGTTTATCTTGTTTTCTCATAAAATTGACAGCCTTATTGATGGCTATACGCGTGGCCCATGCCCTAAGCGATCCCTTGCCCCTATACTCAAAATCCCCAATATGAGTGATGATGCTCAGAAATGTGTCTTGAGCCACATCCTTAGCATCATCGTCATTTGCCACATAGCGGCAACAAGCACTTGAGATGCTGCCGGCCACAAGATCATACAATTTTCTCATTGCCTGCTTGTCTCCCTTTGCCACGCCTCGGGAGATGCGTTTTTCATCATTGTCTGCCAGCCACAGCATCTGCCAAATACAAAAATGGGGATTAATCTTTTCTCGGTATATACTTGAAGTCAACAGTCTTCAGTTTACCGCTATATGACTCATACTGAAGGGTGATTGTGATAGGTTTCTCTCCCTCATTGAAAGCGGCTGGCAAGCGGAATGCCACCAGTCCGTCGGCCACAATCTTGCCTTCGTCATCCTTATTGTCATGATAGAGATGGAGCAGATAGGGCTGGTTGGCATCAGTACGGTGCACGAGATTGATGGCATGTGCCTTGCTGAGATCGCCCCAATATCCGCGGAAACGTATTGTGAGATAACCATCTTCGGCCACTGTCTCCCAACTGTTTACTACCTCTATTGGTTCATCGCCATATTTGTCTTTATTTCCGTTCTCGCCAAGATTGTCTGCCACTGGTTTGGTCATCACGCTATCCATCCAAAGCACATGCACTCTCGGCATCTCGCCCTGTTGTATTCCTTCTGGTGACGTATAGGCAATCAGTGCGCGCACTTCCTTATCGCCGAAGGGTGATAAGGTCATATTGGAAGCCATAACTTGCAGAGAGTCACTAAACTGCATAACAAAAGATCCACCCACAACATTTGGTTTCACTGTTACGAGGGCATAGCCCGGCACTGCCACTTCATTGTCGTCGTCATCACAAGACTGCAACGAGAATGTTGAAATAGCCATCAAGGCTACAGTCAAAAAAGCAAAAATCTTTTTCATAGTCAATTGTCATTTATAAGTTGATTTCACTCTAATAAACAACAAAGATAGCAATATCTTGCATGACTACAAGGTTAAAAAATAACAAAAAGCGTCAAAACTATCGGAATACACAACCAACAAGCTGAAGCCACCTATAGGTTTTCCACTTCCTCTATCTCCTTGTAGATAAAGGACAAATTAGTTCATTGTTTATCTTTGCACCAATACTCATAATATCAAATAAGGTGGGTTCTATAAATTAGCTTTATCAGATTTTGGAGTTATTTTCGAGTGGGAATTTATAGAACCCACCATAAGACAAGCGGAGGACAAAAAAAATAAAGAGGGCATGTCTTGTTTTAAAGACGCACCCTCCTAAATTTGCAGTAGCGGGGGTGGGACCCGAACCCACGACCTCCGGATTATGAATCCGACGCTCTAACCAGCTGAGCTATCCCGCCATTCTTGTTTGCGGGTGCAAAGGTAACAATAAAATTCATAACTACAAAAAAAAAGTGTGTTTTTTTTCGTTTATACAGAAAAAAAGCGTATTTTTGTAGCGTATTTTGAAAATACACAATAAATAGCAGAGAATACAATAAGAAAAATCCAATAACATATATATGAAGAAAACGAAGATCAATATTGAATATCCGCTTAATACCAAATCGAATAAACTAATATGGACATTGATAAGCACTGCGGAAGGGTTGCAAAAATGGATAGCCGACTATGTAAAGGAAGAAGACGGCCGCTTTGTCTTCACTTGGGGTGAGGCTTGGACCGAGAACCACTCTCTCACAGCGAAGATTCTGCACCGTGAGCCTATGAGGTCGGTAAAATTGAGATGGGAAAACGAGGAATGCGACGAGGCATATATAGAACTGTCTATAGCCAAAAGCGACATTACCGGCCAACAAACCCTCAGCATCACCGACTATGCTGAAGAGGGGGACGAAGACAACTTGCGCGACCTCTGGGAGGGTGATTTGGAGCGTCTGCATCATTCCTCAGGATTATAGGCATGTGTGAAAAGAACAAGTTGCCACGATGTATCAAGTCCCAAAATATGAAGCAAAATCGCAGCAATATGTTTCCAGCACCACCTAATTATTATAAAAAAGGCAAAAAAATAATGCCATAAATTGCAAATCCTTTCGGAATGTTACTAATTATTAGTAACTTTGCACGCCAATACCGCCACTAATATGGCAGTAGACAATCGCAATGTTTGGAATTAGGAAGTTAGACATATTCATAGCTAAGCAGTTTGGACTGCTCTTTATAGGCACTTTCTTTATCTGCCAGTTTGTGCTGATGATGCAGTTTCTGTGGCGTTGGGTGGACGAACTGATAGGCAAAGGACTGTCTATGGATGTGCTTGCCCAATTCTTTTGGTATATGGGCCTTTTTCTCATTCCGCAAGCCCTGCCATTAGCCATATTACTATCTTCGCTTATCACCTTCGGTAATTTGGGAGAGAGTTGCGAGCTCACCGCCATCAAGGCTGCCGGCATATCGCTAATGCAGGCATTCAGACCTCTCATAGTTATCGTTTTGATTATCTGCGGAGTATCTTTTTATTTTCAAAATGTTATCGGTCCCCATGCCAACAAGCAATTCGGGCAACTACTGCTTTCGATGAAGCAGAAAAGCCCTGAGTTGGAGATTCCCGAAGGCATATTCTATGACGGCATCCCCAACTGCAATATATATGTGCAGAAGAAGGATATGGAAACGGGCAAGCTCTATGGTGTGATGATATACCGCATGACAGGCAGTTATGACGATGCTGCCATCATCCTGGCCGACTCGGGCATGTTGCAGTCTACAGCAGAGAAAAAGCACCTAAAATTAAACCTCTATAGCGGTGAATGGTTTGAGAACATGAAATCTCAGGATGTGTCGGGTGCTGCCAACATACCATACCGCCGCGAGACCTTTGGTTTCAAAACCATCATACTCGACTTCGACGGCGATTTCAACATGGCAGACGGTTCGGGCATATCGGCAGATGCCAAGTCAAAAAGTATTACGCAGATATACCACGATCTCGATTCCATAAGAGAATTCAACGACAGCGTAGGACATTCATACAAAGCACAGTCGCGATTGTATAGTACATTCTATACCCAAGCCATCACCAAAGAAGACACGGCTAAAGCACTGGCCGAAGCAAAGAAAATAAATATTGACTCTATATTGGCAAAAATAGGCAGAGCCAAATACCGCGACATCATACGCACAGCATCCAACGAGATACAATCGGAAAAGAGCGACTTGGAGATGAAGGGCGACTATACCAAATATCTCAACAGACGAGAGCGCACCCACAGGATGGAAGCCATCAACAAGATTACTCTGTCTATCTCGTGCCTAATATTCTTCTTCATTGGCGCACCGTTGGGTGCTATTATCCGAAAGGGTGGACTTGGAGTGCCCGTCATCATCTCGGTATTGGTATTCATAATCTATTTCATCTTTGAGAATACCGGAATGAAAATGGCACGCGACAATGAATGGTCGGTAGAATTTGGTAAGTTCATATCTACAGCCGTACTCGCCCCAGTAGCAGTGTTCTTTACATACAAGGCAAATGGCGATTCCACAGTGTTTAATATTGACATGTATAAGGAGATCATTTGTAGGCTACTCGGCCTGCGCACCAAACGACTGATATTAAAGAAAGACGTGGTAATCAACGACCCCGACTATGACCATGACCAGTTGGAACTGCAGTGCATAAGCCAAAGAATTGAAGAATACTCATGCGAGCACCACCTGCTGCGCGCCCCCAATCCCATCAAGGTATTCTTCCGCGAAGGCGACGACAGGGTGATCAGAGAGGTGTATGACCAACTGGAAACAGTGATCGAAGACCTGTCAAACACCAAAGACAGGTATATAGTGGCAGAACTCAACCACTATCCCGTGATAGCCACTCATGCCCACACCAGACCATTCCGCAACAAATGGCTCAATATGACGGTGGGACTGCTACTGCCACTTGGTCTATTCTTCTATCTAAGGATGTGGCGCTTCAGACTGCGCCTATATAAAGACCTCAAACAGGTGGTCAGCACCAACGATACCATCATCAAACTCATTGACAACAACAAGTCAAAGGCCAGCAACGAGGCTGACTTAGCATAGAAAAGCATAATGGACACACTGGCAACCAAGGCAGAGAGCAATCAATGCCATATATATAATAATGTATAAGAGAAAAGCAACAAGATATGTCAACAAGTAAACTCAACACTATCGAGGAGGCCCTTGAAGACTTCAGGGCAGGCAAGTTTATAATCGTAGTAGACGACGAAGACAGAGAAAACGAGGGCGACCTCATCATAGCGGCAGAGAAGATAGATGCCGAAAAGGTCAACTTCATGCTCAAGCATGCACGTGGAGTGCTCTGCGCACCTATAACCATAAGCAGAAGCATTGAACTCAACCTGCCACACCAGGTGGAAGACAACACATCAATGCTCGGCACACCCTTTACTGTGACCATAGACAAACTGGAGGGATGCACCACAGGAGTGTCGGCCCACGACCGTGCTGCCACCATCAAAGCACTCGCTGACCCAGAGTCGAAACCTGAGACATTCGGTCGACCAGGACATATAAACCCACTCTATGCACAAGACCAGGGAGTACTGAGACGCTCAGGACATACCGAGGCTGCCATAGACCTGTGCAAGTTGGCAGGACTCTATCCCGCCGGAGCACTCATGGAAATAATGAACGACGACGGCACCATGGCCCGCCTACCCGACCTCGAGATCTTTGCCCACGAGCATGACATGAAAATCATCAGCATCAAAGACCTCATAGCATACCGACTCAACAAGGAGTCGCTAATAGAAGTGGGCAACACTGCCGACATGCCAACCAAATACGGCCATTTCAAGCTCATCCCCTTCAAGCAGAAAAGCAATGGATTAGAGCACCTGGCACTAATCAAAGGAGAATGGAAAGAGGACGAAGCCATACTCGTGAGAGTACACTCTTCATGCGCCACTGGAGATATCCTGGGCAGCAAGCGATGCGACTGCGGCGAACAGTTACACAAAGCCATGGAGATGATAGAAAAAGAAGGCAAGGGAGTGCTCATATACATGCAGCAGGAAGGCAGAGGCATCGGACTAATGAACAAGATAGCCGCCTACAAATTGCAGGAAGAAGGCATGGATACCGTGGATGCCAACATCCATCTCGGATTCAAGCCCGACGAGAGAGACTATGGGTGCGGAGCCCAAATGCTGCGCCACCTGGGTGTGCACAAGATGCGCCTCATCACCAACAATCCCACAAAGCGTGTAGGCCTTGAGGCTTATGGCCTCACCATAGTGGAAAACGTAGGCATAGAAATTGAACCCAATGAATATGACTACAGGTATCTGGAAACCAAAAGAGACCGAATGGGGCACAATCTCCACCTCAAGTAATACTCTTTGCAAGGCACCACTTAACATGACAACAACTGCCTTTCTAAGACAAAAAGTGCACCGACATAAAAAAATAACAAAAAAAATAATATAATTATTTGGAAATAATATAATAAAATAACTACTTTTGCAGTTAGTATATAAAACAGACTATTATGGCACAATTATCAGACCGTTTGCAAAGACTTGCCCCCTCGGCAACTCTTGCCATGTCACAGAAGAGCTCTGAGATGAAAGCACAGGGCATTGACGTTATTAACCTCAGCGTAGGCGAACCCGATTTCAATACCCCTGACACGATCAAGGAAGCAGCCAAAAAGGCCGTAGACGACAATTTCTCACGCTACTCGCCAGTACCGGGATATATGGACCTAAGAGAGGCCATAGTAGCCAAACTGAAAAACGAGAACAAGCTAAACTACACAACCAGCGAAATCCTCGTTTCCAATGGTGCCAAGCAAAGCGTTTGCAATACCGTAATGGCACTGGTCAATCCCGGCGATGAGGTAATCATACCCACACCCTACTGGGTGAGCTATCCCCAAATGGTCAAACTGGCTGGCGGCACCCCAGTGTTCGTGAATGCCACATTTGAGCAAGACTTCAAGATGACTCCCGAGCAACTCGAGACCGCCATCACACCCAAGACCAGACTCATCATCCTCTGCTCGCCCAGCAATCCTACGGGCAGCGTATACTCAAAAGAGGAACTGCGCTCACTGGCCGAAGTAATCAAGAGTCATGAAGACCTCTTTATCCTGGCCGATGAGATATATGAGCATATCAACTATGTGGGCAAGCACGAGAGCATAGCCCAGTTTGACGGCATGAAAGAGCGCACCATCATCGTCAACGGTGTATCAAAAGCATACGCCATGACAGGATGGCGCATCGGATATATTGCTGCACCTGAATGGATAGTGAAAGGTTGCAACAAACTGCAGGGCCAGTATACAAGCGGTCCTTGCTCAGTAAGCCAGAAGGCAGCAGAAGCCGCATATATTGGCAACCAGCAGTGTGTTGAAGAGATGCGCAAGGCATTTGAGAGACGCCGCGACCTAATAGTTAAACTGGCTAAGGAAATACCAGGCCTGGAGGTCAACACCCCACAAGGCGCTTTCTATCTGTTCCCTAAATGTAGCAGTTTTATCGGCAAGAGTTATAATGGCAAAACTATCGAAAATACTAACGACCTGGCACTTTTCCTACTCGAAGAGGCACACGTGGCAACAGTGGGAGGCGATGCCTTTGGCGATCCTGACTGCTTCCGCATGAGTTATGCCACAAGCGATGAAAATATCCGTGAAGCAATGAGCAGAATAAAACACGCTTTGAGTCTCTTGAAATAGACAATAGTCAAAATTTGCTCACGACTGTAGTTAAAAGATATTAAATTACCGATTAGTATTATCGTTTTTATTATCTTTGCGAAAGATTACGACAACACTACAATTGTGCTAACTACGAAACAAGACATTGATAATATTATTAATCTTTAAATTATAAACAACAAAAAAACAATTTAAATTATGGCAACAACAAAAAAGGCTGCAGCCCCAGCTAAAAAATCATCGGGCTTTGGAGGTGTTAAGAACGCATGGATAATTATGGCCATCTGCTGTGTTATTGCATACTCATTCTATCTTTTCATTCTTGGTAGCCCCGACAACTTCGTAGGTGGTGATGTAGAGAATGGTCACCCATCAAACCTCATGGGTACTGTATACAAGGGAGGTCCTGTAGTAGGTCTTATCTTTACTCTCTTGCTTTCAGTTATCTGCCTCGGTGTAGAGCGTTTCCTCGCTTTGAAGACCGCTTTCGGTACAAAGCCACTCGCTAAGTTCACCGCTGACATCAAGGCCCTCATCAAGGCTGGCGACTTCGACGCTGCCATCAACCTCTGCAACAGCATGAAGGGTTCAGTAGCCAACGTAGTATCAGCTTCTATCGCTGCTTACAAGGATGTTGAGTCAAACAACACAATGAAGAAGGCTCAGAAGATTGCTAAGATTCAGCAGGCACATGAGGAGGCTACACAGCTCGAGATGCCAACTCTCCAGATGAACCTTCCTATCGTTGCAACCATCGTTACTCTCGGTACCCTTACCGCTCTGTTCGGAACTGTGTTGGGTATGATCCGTTCATTCCAGGCTCTGTCTTCAGGTGGTGGTGCTGACTCTATGGCACTGTCTGCTGGTATTTCTGAGGCACTTGTAAACACAGCATCTGGTATTTTGACATCATGGTTTGCTGTGGTTATCTACAACTACTTCACAAACAAGATCGACAAGCTCACATACGCACTCGACGAGGTTGGTTACACAATAGCAGCTACATACGACGTTAACCACACAGAGGAGGCTTAATTGTTTTACCTTTTAATTTTTAACACTAATGGGTAAAATAAAAATTGAGAAAAAAGACGTCTGGATAGACATGACCCCTATGTCTGACGTGATGACTCTGCTCTTGTGCTTCTTTATGTTGACATCAACATTCCTGCAGCCAGAGCCGATCAAGGTCAACACGCCAAGTTCAGTGTCGGAGGTCAAGGTGCCAGAAAACAATGTCTTGAACATCCTGATTGGTCCGGATGGCAAGATATTCCTTGGTACCGACAACAAGAACGACATGAACAGCATGCTGGCAACCATGACAGACAAGTTCGGCATCACGCTTTCAAAAGCGCAGATCAAGAACTTCAAGGAGGAGTCTATGGTAGGTGCGCCTCTCAACAAGATGTCAGACTATCTGAGTCTCGACACCGAGAAGATGGCCGAAGCTATCAAGACGCTTGGAATCCCCACCGATAGTATCGATGGAGGAAAGAGTGAATTTCAGGAGTGGGTACAGGCGGCTGTAGACGCAAACCCCGACATCAAGCTCGCCATCAAGTGCGATGCCACTACTCCTTATAAGGTAGTGAAGACGGTGATGTCAGAGTTGCAGGATATGAACCAAAACCGCTACCAGCTTATTACGAATCTTAAAACGTCATCGGAGGATTAATCATGGCAAAGAAAAAAGAAAGCAAGCAGAAAAAGATGAACACCCGTGTGGATTTCACACCTATGGTGGACATGATGATGCTTCTTATCACCTTCTTCATGCTGTGTACTACGCTGAGCAAGCCCCAGGCTATGCAGCTGACCATGCCTAGCAATGACCAGAATTTGAGCAAGGAGGATAAGTCGGTAACCAAAGCTTCTCATACCATTACCATTTACTTGGGTGCCAACGACAAGATTTATTATATTGCCGGACTGCCAAACTATGAGGATCCTACATGTATGAAGGAGACCACATGGGGCAGCAAGGGAATCCGCGACGTGCTTATCAAGCACACCACAGAGGAGGGTATCAATCCTGTGGCTCGCATCATGCAGGCCAAGATGAAGTTGGATGAGAAGAAATTGGCTCACAACTCTAAGATGACAGACGAGCAATACCAGAAGGAGCTTAGTGCTTTGAAGAATGGTGAGATAAACGGTGAGAAGATACCTACTCTGACCATCATCATCAAACCTTTGGATACAGCAAGTTACAAGAACATGGTAGACGCTCTCGACGAGATGCAGATTTGTAGTATTGGCAAATACGTCATCGACAAGATTAGCCCTGACGACCAGGCACTCTTGGACAAGAAGGGCATAAAATAATCGGTGACTAACAATTAAAAAACGTAAGAACAATGTCAAAAATAGATCTTATAGACAGTAAATGGGTCGATCTCGTCTTTGAAAACAAGAACAAGGAGTATGGTGCCTATAAATTGCGCAAGGACACTGGCAAGCGTAATGTGAAGGCATTGGTTATTGTGCTTGTTTCAATCGCCGCCATCTGGATTGGTGTAATGACAAAGGTAGCAATCGAAAACAGCATGAAGAGCAAGGTTGCCATCGAGACAGACGTGGAACTCTCTAAGTTGGCTCAGAAGAAAGAGGCCAAGGTAGAGCGCAAAGAGCCTGTCAAGGTGGAGCAGGAGCAGAAGGTTGTTGAGAAAGTGAAGAGTTCTGTCAAGTTTACTGCACCAGAAATCAAGAAAGACGAAGATGTGAAGCCTGAAGATGAATTGAAGTCTCAGGACGACCTGGCCAAGACAAACACCGCCATTGGTTCATTCGACGTTAAGGGTAACGACGAGGCTGCTGGCGAGGTTTTGAAGGCAAAGGAAGTGATTGCTGAGGAAGCTCCCAAAGTGGAAGAGCAGAAGGTGTTTGACGTAGTAGAGCAGATGCCATCATTCCCTGGCGGTCCACAGGCACTCTTTGAATATCTCTCCAAGCACATCAAATATCCTGTTGTGGCAGAGGAGAATGGTGTTCAGGGTCGTGTTATCGTAACATTCGTGGTTGAGCGTGATGGTTCGGTTACCGATGTACGTGTAGCCAAATCAGTGGATGCTTCTTTGGACAAGGAAGCTGTTCGCGTGGTTAGCGGCATGCCTCGTTGGATACCAGGTAAGCAGAATGGTTCAGCCGTACGTGTTAAGTACACCGTGCCTGTAACATTTAGATTGCAATAATAGAATTATGAACAAAGCATTATTCAACATAACAGTTGGATTCTCACTGATATTGGGTTTGTTGTTGTCTTGCAACAACAAACCCAAAAATGGTAGAACAGATACCTTCACATCCGGCACCATTTCATTTGCTTCCGACGAGAGTTTCTCTCCTATCATCCAAGAGGAGATACAGGTATTCGAAAGCATGAATCCACAGGCCAAGTTAAAGCCTATCTGGACCAACGAGCTCGATGGTGTAAACATGCTGATGAAGGAGAAAGTGTATCTTGTGATTACGTCTCGCAACTACACAGAAAGAGAGCTCAAAAACCTACGCGACCGCAGGTTCATGCCTCGTGCCATTCCTTTGGCATACGATGGACTTGCATTGATTATCAACAACTCCAATCCCGACTCGTGCATCACCGTCAACGATATCAAGAGAATATTAAGTGGTGAGGTGACCAAATGGAGCGATATCTATCCTGGTTCCAAGTTAGGCGAATTTGATGTAGTTTTTGATAATAGTCAGTCGAGCACTGTTCACTATTGCGTAGACTCATTATTGAGCGGACGCCCTATCAACAGTCCCAATATCGAGGCAGTGAAGAAGAGTGCCGAAGTGGTAGACTACGTGTCCAGTCATTCCAATGCCATAGGAATAATTGGTTCTAACTGGCTCAACGACAGTCGCGACACCACAAATGTAACATTCAAGAAGAACATAAAGGTGATGGGAGTGAGCCGCATGGAAACGGCAACGCCAGAAAACAGTTGGCAGCCCTATCAATACTATATATACAACGGCAACTACCCCTTGGTTCGCACCATCTATGCCCTGCTCAATGATACTGGCAGGCGTCTGCCATGGGGTTTCGCCAGTTTCATGAATGGTCCTCAGGGCCAGATGATTTTCTTCAAGGCCGGTCTGCTGCCTGCCAAGGGAAACTTCTCGGTTAGGGACGTGAATGTGAGCACCGAATAAACCAACCTCATACAAACACGTCATAATACTAAAGATAATAATATAAACAACATAATTATGAAAGCAATTAAATATTTTTTGATTGGAGCACTGATGATTGTATTCAGCAATGCTACCATGGCACAGACAAACAGTGGTGATAGTGCACATAAAATAGAGGGCGATAGTGGAAGAATATATGAAATAGTAGAGCAAATGCCATCATTCCCTGGCGGCAATCAGGCACTCATTGAATATCTCTCCAAGCACATCAAATATCCTGTTTGGGCAGAGGAGAATGGTGTTCAGGGTCTTGTTATCGTAACGTTCGTGGTTGAGCGTGATGGTTCGGTTACCGATATACGTGTAGCCAAATCAGTGGATGCTTCTTTGGACAAGGAGGCTGTTCGCGTGGTTAGCGGCATGCCTCGTTGGATTCCTGGTCGCAAGAAGAATGGTAAAGCAGTACGTGTAAGATATACCGTACCCGTAACATTTGGACTAAAATAATACAAATAGTTAATAACATAATAATTAACTCGATTATGAAAGCAATAAAATATCTTATGATTGGTGCACTGATGACAGGATTCAGCGCAACCGCCATGGCACAGTCAGACAATAGTGCTATCATCAATAACATCACCAGCGTAATCAAGAGCAAGCCTGCAGACTTGAAGGATCAGGTGAAGCAAGTATTCAAGAAGAACAAGAAGAATCCAGAGGTGATAGTAGGCATTGCCCGCGCATTCTATGAAGTAAAGGATACAGCAAGCGCAAGAGAATATGCAGAGTTGGCACTCAAGGCCGACAAGAAATATGGTCCTGCATACGTATTGCTTGGCGACATCATGGTATTAGGCGATGAGGGCGGCAAGGCTGCAGAGCAGTATCAGCAGGCCATCTATTTCGCTCCTTCAGAGCCAGAGGCATACAAGAAATATGCCAATATCTACCGCAAGATCTCTCCCACAGAGGCAGTAAGCAAGCTCGAGGAACTGCGCCAATACCGCCCCGACCTTGCCATCGATGCCATGAAGGGTAGAATCTATTACAGCGAAAACCTCTTCGATAAGGCCATAGAAGAATATGCAAAGGCAGACAGGGAGAAGATGGAAAACGATGACCTGAGAGACTATGCAATGGCATTGTTCTTCAAGCAGAAAAACAAGGAGAGCCTTGAGATTGCCAAGTATGCGCTGACCAAAGATCCAAGATCAGCAGCCTTCAACCGTCTGGCTATGTTCAACTCTACCGACCTAAAGGATTATGAGACTGCCTTGGCTTATGCCGATGCACTGCTCAACAAGTCAGACAGCGAGAAATTGTCATATTTCGACTATACCTACTATGGTAATGCCTTGATGGGTGCAAAACAGCACGATAAGGCTCTTGAGATGTATCAGAAGGCTCTGACCATGGATATCGAGAACAAAGACAAGAGAGCCGGTGTGATCAAAACCATCTCTGATGCCTATAGCAGCCTTGAGAACTATCCAGAGGCCATCAAATACTATGAGCAGTATTTGCAGGAGTATTCCACTCCTACTGCTACCGACTATGCTGGTCTGGCACAGCTCTACTACTTCCAGGCAAGCAAGATGACCGGTGACGAGATGATTGCCTCTCTGAAGAAATCAGACGAACTCTATGGTCAGTTGGCAGAGAAATATGCCGATGCCATTGAATTTGCTACCTTCTGGCGTGCACGTGTAAACAATGCTATGGACAACGATCAGCAGAACGGTTATGCCAAGCCATTCTACGAGAAACTGATTGAACTCTACAGCGTGCGCACACAACTCACCAATTCAGACAAGAGTCGCCTCAAAGAGAGTTATCTCTACCTCATCTCATACGAGGCACGTATTGCCAACAATATGGAGGCAGCCAAGGCAAACGCAGAGAAACTTATCGTTATAGATCCAGAGAATGCAGTGGCCAAGCAAGTATTGGAACTGAAATAACTCAATCAAGATATTATTACACACTACGCCGATTTAGAACCATCTAAATCGGCGTTATTGTTTTATGGGGTTAATAATATGAATAAAAACGGCAAAAGGACGGCAAGAGAATGGAAACAGAAACGGCAAGAAAACGGTAGAGAACAGAAAAAGAATGGAAGCATCATAAAAAAAATATAACCCAGAGCCGCGGCCCTGGGTTATAATATTCAATAATAAAGTCCTATTTATTATGCTGGAAGACTGATAGCCTCAGATGGGCAAACATCAGCACATGTGCCACACTCAGTGCAAGCATCAGGATTGATTGAATACTTTTCGCCCTCAGAGATAGCTCCTGCAGGGCACTCATCGATACATGTACCGCATGCGATACAGTCGTCACCAATTACGTAAGCCATAATAATATGTTTTTAAAGTTAATACTAAAAATTAAGTATGCAAATGTACTAATAATATTTGGAATATACCAAATAGTTGTGAGTTTTTTTTCGTATTTTAAGAAAATTAGTCATTATGTATGAAATAAAGAGGGTTGTTTTCTCGTTATTATGTATAGCATGAAGAGAATAGTGTTATTAATGATATGCGCTCTATGCGCCATGTATGCGGTGTGTCAGGAGCGTACTGCACAGAACAAGCCTTATATAGACTTGCGCAAATTGCATTTTGGCATATTGATAGGTTTGCACATGCAAGACATTGAGTTTGAGAATGTTGGTCCTCAGACCTTTGTTGATGGCGATGGTATCACCCAAAATCAGACCATCCTATGCGATGCAGACACTTGGAATCCCGGTTTCAGTGTGGGAGTATTGGCCGAATTGCGTTTGAATAACAATTTCTCTGCCCGCTTCACTCCCACCATGCATTTTGGTGCCAAGCATTTGGTATTCCGCAACATAAGCGTCTTGGATGCCCATGGCAACCCGACAGAAAAGACCCAAGACCTCAAGAATACCTATATCTCCTTACCAATAGGCATAAAGTTTGCCGCTCCCCGTTTCAATAACCACCGTCCTTATCTGATAGGAAACATCAATCCGATGATCAACCTGACTGGCAAGGATCACGACATCATCCAGTTAAAACGCTTTGATACTATGGTGGAGATAGGCATGGGATGCGATTTTTATCTACCCTTTTTCAAACTCATCCCCGAGTTGAAGTTCTGCTATAGTCTAAGCGATGCTTTAGACAAGAAGCACTCCAACAGCATTGAAGACCCCACGATGCGTGCCTACGCCAACTCAGTGCGTAGCGGTAGGAGCAAGATGTTTGTGCTCACTTTCTATTTCGAGTAAGCACCACTTTCATTTTGCCCACAAATATGGCATGCTTGCCGTTTTGGTCTACAGCCACCTTTTTCCCTTCGGCATCAGTAAGATATTCCAGTTTTTTCATATACGTATGTGTATGGCCACCCAACACGAGGTCCAACCCCTTGGTTGCACTCACCATATCACGATCTTCAATAGATGGTTTGGTATTCCATCCGAGATGGCTCAAGCATATCACCATATCACATTTTAAATCGTTTTTCAGTTTGTCTGTCATCTTCTTAGCCGTTTCGGCAGGGTCGAGAAACTTAACATTGGTACAATTTTGCTTGAGCACCAGCCCCTCGAGTTTAGGCGATAGTCCGAACACACCTATCTTTAGTCCCTTTCTCTTTATCACCACATAATCTTTTACTATTCCTTCGAGAGGCGTTCCTGTAAAGTCGAGATTAGAGCAAACCACTGGAAACTTCGCCTTAGAGAACAGTTTGGCCATATTGTCGAGTCCGAAATCAAATTCATGATTACCAATGGTCACGGCATCATACCCCATTCTATTCATGAGTTCCACCTCCACCTCACCCATAAAGAGAGTATAGTATGGCGAACCTTGCGAGAAGTCTCCACTATCAAAGAGCATCAGTTGCGAGTCTTCTTTTCTCTCCTGCTGCACCATGGCTATTCGTCTGAGAAATCCTCCTCTTCCCGCCTTGAGTGTATCATCGAGGTTGTAGCTGAGCGGCATTATGGTGCTATGGGTGTCGTTGGTATGCAGTATGGTCAGCGTTTTCTGCGATGAGCATGCAGCGAGAGACAAGAAGCTCACTGCCACTATCATTATGCTTACAATAGAATTATTTTTCATGACAACAATGATATTTACAATTATTATTTTATAACCGTCACTCTCCCTTCCACATTGCTGTCCACCACTATTCCTTTGGCTTCCATGGCACGGAAATAGTTAGCAATGAGTTCACGTGTATTATTAGATGCATCACTGGGCGCAACAAAATCCGTTTTCTTCTTGAATGCATATAGATGGTCATTGCCATGAGCCAGATAGTCGATGGTGGCAATGCGGTAAGATCCGTTGGTATCAATCTCTTTACCTTTGATGGTTACCGAAACGAGTTGTTTGTTTTTTGTCATCACCATGCGCACTCCTTTGCTCAGCCCCTCCCCTTTTGTCTGTGCGATATCTTGGAATAGTTCTATCAAATGTTGTCCCGAGAGGGTTAGGAAACAGATTTTGTTTTCAAAAGGAGCCATGTCGACCACGTTGCCCAGCGTTACCTCTCCCTTGGTGAGGTTAGCCCTGATGCCTCCCATGTTATATACGGCCATGTCAGGTTTTTCGCCATAAGCCTCTGAAGCCCACATCAGAATGTCTGCCATGAGATTAGACAATGGGCTCTCCGGTCTGTAAACCTTCATGCTTCGTGCCACATGACCCACCACAGGTTCCATCATGCTATCCACTACATGCTTGTAAGGTGCCAGAAAATCCACTGCCTCTTCAGGTATCTGTGCATCATACGTACTGTCTACTAATATCCGTGTTCGTTCTATCGTGCTCACCTTAAAGTTCTGCGCCACCAAATTCATTGATATGCAGCAGGCCAATAAAACATATAAAAGTTTCAACATATTTGACATAAAAGAATGATAATAGTATAATTGTGAGTGCAAATATAGCAAAAAAACCATAAATAGAGAAAAAAAGAAGATGTTAATATTGTTAGAATGAATAAAAATTACTAACTTTGCACCCGCTTTTGGCGTAATCGCTGTCAGGAAGTAACGAGTTGCCTGTTATGTTGCGCTGAAGAAATACTAACATTACATTTAATAAAACAAATGGATTTAATCAAAGTTGCAGAAGAGGCATTTGCCACAGGCAAACAGCATCCTCAGTTCAAGTCAGGAGACACTATCACCGTAGCCTACAAGATTATCGAGGGCAGCAAGGAGCGTATCCAGCTCTATCGCGGTGTAGTCATCAAGATTTGCGGTCATGGTGACAAGAGACGTTTCACCGTTCGCAAGATGTCAGGCACAGTAGGTGTAGAGCGTATCTTCCCTATGGACTCTCCTAACATTGAAAGCATCGAAGTAAACAAGATTGGTAAGGTGCGTCGCGCCAAGTTGTACTATCTCCGCAAGCTCACTGGTAAGAAGGCTCGCATCAAGGAGAAGCGAACAAGTGTTGCTACAGCAGAGTAATCCTTACTTCCCCATTGCAAAAAAACACAAAAAGAGGCATCGCCCAAATGGCATTGCCTCTTTTTTATATTATTTACCTCCATAACAGTAAATTAATGGTGTTTTTTTTGTGATATTAGCAAATTTTTATTATATTTGCAGACATAAAGAAAAGGAATTCATAATAATTACAGCAATATTGTCGTATTTAAGACATTGTCGTATTTATGACATTATCATATTGAAGACATTATCATATTAAAGAAAAACATTATACATAGTGATGAAAGAATTAGCATTAAAGTACGGATGCAATCCAAACCAAAAGCCATCTCGCATCATGATGACAGAGGGTGAGTTGCCATTGGAAGTACTCAATGGTCGCCCTGGCTACATCAATTTCCTCGATGCCCTCAACAGTTGGCAGTTAGTAAAGGAACTCAAGGCCGCCACAGGCATTGCCTCTGCTGCTTCCTTCAAGCATGTGTCACCAGCAGGTGCTGCTATCGGCCTGCCATTGAGCGACACCCTCAAGAAGATATATTTCGTGGATGACATCAAGGAGCCACTCTCTCCCATTGCCTGCGCCTATGCCCGTGCCCGCGGTGCTGACCGCATGAGTAGTTATGGTGATTTCGTGGCACTCAGTGATACCTGCGATGCTGTTACAGCGCTGCTAATCAAACGTGAGGTGAGCGACGGAGTGATTGCCCCCGACTATACCCCTGAGGCTCTCGATATACTCAAGGCCAAGCGCAAGGGCACATATAATGTGATAAAGATAGACCCTAACTATGTGCCCGACCCAATAGAGCGCAAGCAGGTGTTTGGAGTAACCTTTGAGCAGGGCCGCAATGAGATACGCCTTGACGATCCCTCCCTTTTCGATAATATCCCCACCGCCAACAAGACATTCAGCGGCGAGGCCAAGCGCGACCTTATCATCTCGCTTATAACCCTCAAGTATACCCAGAGTAATTCCGTTTGCTATGTCAAGGATGGTCAGGCCATTGGCATCGGTGCTGGTCAGCAGAGCCGTATTCACTGCACACGCTTGGCTGGCAACAAGGCAGATATATGGTGGTTGCGCCAACATCCGAAAGTCATGAACCTTCCATTTGTTGATGGCATACGCCGTGCCGACCGCGACAATACTATCGACGTGTATATCAGCGACGACTATGATGATGTATTGCGCGAAGGCACATGGCAGATGTTTTTCAAGGAGAAACCAGAGGTGCTCACCCGCGAAGAGAAGAAGGAATGGATAGCCAAGAATACCAAGGTGGCATTGGGCAGCGATGCTTTCTTCCCCTTCGGCGACAACATAGAGCGTGCGCACAAGAGCGGCGTAGAGTTTATAGCCCAGGCTGGCGGTTCGGTGCGCGATGACAATGTGATAGAGACCTGCGACAAGTATGGCATAGCCATGGCATTCACAGGTGTACGTCTCTTCCACCATTGATCTCCCTGCACTCTTTCATCCACCGGTCACACACCTAATATAATATTTATATATGGCAGACATCGATGAGATAATAGCAGGAGGTGGCATGGTCTTCAAGGGAACCAAACGTAATGATTCCGACAAAGACAAGGTTAAGACCAAGGCCAAGAAAAAGAAATATATTACTGGTGCTCACGGTAGCGGCTCAGCGCGTCAAAAGGCCAAATACCGTGAGCAGCGGGCCAACAGGCACAAGGGAAAATGACCATACTCCCCTCCCCTGATGCAATACAATATGTTTACTAAATAACCATTTATTCACCTAAAACAATTATGACATGGAAGAATCAGAAAAAATCACTCAGGCATGGCAATACCTTGACGATGCTCTATTCACATCCAAACATGTGAAAAGTAAGGATATTGAGGCAGGCAGTACCGAATGGGAGAATGTGTATCCTACATCCCTCGAAGAAGCCGACAAGATGGACACACTCATCGACAAGGCAGAAGAAACTATTGGTGATCAGCGCGACGAGGATTTCAATCAGCGTGTCAACGATCTGCGAGATATCACCGCATGGTCACGCCGCCGCCACAAGACATGGAAATGGTCGCTCATTGCTGGAGCCATCATTTCTGCCATCGTCTTCTATTACTTCAACAGTAGCAACAAGGAAGATATCAAGAAGTCGGAGGATGCCGTGGCCTTGGTTAAAAACTGGACC
>JALFPC010000023.1 GCA_022782305.1 Prevotella sp.
CCAGCCTTGCTGTTGTCAATCTGTGCTGTACTATCAACCATACTAATTTGTATATTGACACAAAATTATAATAAAATTGGGACAAAACGATACTATTGTACCAAAAAGTTACTTGTTTTAATGCTTATTTAACAGAGTCAAGAGTGTTCAAGAGTGTCCAAGAGTGTTCAAAAGTGTCCAAGATTACAAAGGGGGACTAACAACAGTTGTTATTACATCACAAGAATAACTGTTCTTGCATCACAAGAATAACTGTTCTTGCATCACAAGAATAACTGTTCTTGCATCACAAGAATAACGGTTCTTGTACCACAAGAATAACTGTTCTTGCATCACAAGAATAACTGTTCTTGCATCACAAGAATAACTGTTCTTGTATCCTAAGAATAACTGTTATTATATCATAGAAAAAATGATTGACTTTGACTTACAATTTGACCTCGATAATAACTCCAAAATCTGACAAAGCTAATTTATAGAACCCACCTAAGATGGGGTATTTGATTATGATTAAAACTTTCAAACTTTCAAACTTTCACTGGGGGTACTTTTCCACATGTAGATACGTACATATTATATATAAGAGTCTTCATACGTTATGCCTACCTCGCGAGATGGTATAATATCGTCTCTTTTGTTTTCTGCCGAGATATCGGCAGAGGGGTGGGATGATAACCCCTACCATCAGAGACTATCACCTTTTGTGCAATACCCGTCGTCGTCATAGTCCATATTGGCGTTGCGGGTATTATTTGCACCATTGGAAGCATTTTCCCTATTATTATAATGTACGCGCGCCCCCACCTGTGGAAAAGTGGTCCTAGTGAAATATTGAAAGTTTGAAAGTTTCTCTCTTTCTTTTCTTCTTTCTTCTGCTCTTTTTAGTCTTACCTCGTCGATGTTTTCCCCTGCCTGCTTTGCCAGATAGAAAGCCAATATCTCCCTCTTGCGCAAATTGAAGCCTGAATCATAGGTTTAGGTCCATTATCTTATACAAAGATACACAAAATCTTTCATATAAGCATCAAAACAATTAGGAAATAATTCAATAATCTGACAATTTAACAATTACACACACTATTCCTCGCTATTCCGAGTGCAAAACGAAGCAATTCTGGCATACCAACACCCAACAACTGTAAAATCCCCCTCCATATCCACACTTTTGCATAAAAATCCTTGCACAATCCAAATAAATGCCTTACATTTGCAGTTCAGGTGGTCAAAAGTATTGTGACCACAATGATAATAAGATGATAGAAGTAAAAGACGCAACGATATGCAAGGGCGGAGAGCAACTCTTTGCCCACCTCTCATTCGTGGTAAACGATGGAGAGATGGTGGCGGTAACCGGTACGTCGGGCAGCGGAAAGACTACACTGGTGAAAGCCCTCATGGGATTTGACAAACTGAAAACAGGACATATAAGCATTGACGGCGAACTGCTCACTCCAGCCTCGGCAGTAGAGTTCAGACGATTTATGTCGTATGTGCCCCAAGACCTGGTGCTGACAGCAGAGACAGTAGAGGAGATGATGGCCATGCCCTTTGCACTAAAAGCAAACATGGCAGCCCGACGCTCACGAAAAACAATAGAAGAGGAATGGGCACAACTGGCACTGCCTGGAGCCATCTATGACAAGCGGGTGAGTGAACTCAGCGGAGGCGAAAAGCAGAGAGTGCTGCTCTCTATATGCAAACTGCTGAAGAAACCAGTGGTGATATGCGACGAACCCACATCGGCTCTGGATGAAGACACCACAACACTTGTAATACATTATCTGCGCTCGATGGCTGATAACGGGGCATCGGTGGTGGTGGTAACACACGACCATACACTGGCAGAAAAATGCGACAAGGTGATAGATATTACACATTATAATAATAATGATCAATCAAGATAATGACAACAGATATTACTACCATAGGCATGATTGTGGGCCTGATGCTCATGGCCGTGCCACTGTATGCCTTTCATAGACTGGGAGCCAAAATGATAACAAGCACCATGACAGCCACAGCGCGCATGGTAGTGCAACTCTTTCTGATAGGACTATATCTGCGCTATCTCTTTGAATATAACAGTTCGCTGGTCAATATTCTGTGGGTAGGGGTGATGGTGATAGTGGCTGCCTTTACGGCAGCACACCGCACTGGCATTAAACGCCAACTCATCGTGATGCCACTATGCGTGGGACTCATGGCTTCTGCCATGGCCGTGGGAATGTATTTCCTTGTGCTCGTGCTCAGACTGGCTCATCCCTTTGATGCACGCTATTTTGTGCCCATCATGGGAATACTCATGGGAAACATGCTGGGAGTGAACGTGATGGCGCTAAATACCTATTACGACAGCATGCACCGCGAACAATCGCTCTATTACTATCTGCTGGGCAATGGCGCCACACATTTTGAAGCCGTGAGACCCTTCGTGTCGAGAGCCATAGAGAAAGCATTTGCACCATGCGTGGCCAACATGGCCGTGATGGGAATAGTATCGCTGCCAGGCACGATGATAGGTCAACTGCTGGGAGGGTCGCTGCCAGGCATAGCCATCAAATATCAGATCATGATAATAGTGATAACCTTCACTGCATCTATGCTCTCGCTGGTCATCACACTGATAATAGCAGACCGACGATCCTTCGACTCTTTCGGCAGAATTATAGACGTGATGAGACGAAAATGACTAATTGTCATGACATATTTTGACCTGTGTCAATGGTGTTGACGCATGTCAATAAAAAACAAAATAACAACCGAAAAGTCTGCCAATATAGTGTGCCGATAGATTTTTAGCACTATCTTTGCACCATCAAAAGTAAGGATAACAAATGATGCAGCGGCATCAAAACACAGACTAAAAAGATTGTTTAATTTAAAAGATTGAAAGATTATGAAAAAGATTATCAACAAACTGACTGGCAGCAAGAAGTTTAACAAGTATTGCACCAACGTACTGAAAATGTACAACTATGGCCGGGTAAACCTGCCAATGTAATAAACAAGACATCTGATTGAATATTTATATCTCAGAGTAGAGCGTGTCAAGAGAATGATTGGCACGCTCTACTTTTTTTTGGGTGGATGATGGGAAAAAATGGAGGATAATTGATGGTAATAATAATTTTTTTTTGTATATTTGCATGACTAAAACAACTAATATATGCATAAGATGTGGACCCTGATGATGATGATGACAGTCATGCTTGTTGGCATGGCGCATGACACTATGGGGGCACAAAAGAAAAATGAAGACCATGGACAATGGCTGATGACCGAATATGACGATCATGGAGGCATGTCGCAATGGCATATCACCAAAATGCTGCAAGATAAAAACGGGTATATGTGGTTTGCAAGTTGGAACGGACTCAATAGATATGACGGGTATGAGTTCGCAACGTTTAAATCCACTCCCGGCGACGGAACAAACGTGGCATCAGACAGAATAAGAAACATAGTGATGGGCAAACATGATGACATCTTTTGCTATATAGACCAGGAGATATGGCGATTTTCTACATTAAACCATACATTCAGCAAACCATCAGACAACGACTCTATAATCTATTACCACATGCTAACCAACGACCCAGAGGTGTGGCCCGAAAAAGATACTACAATATGCGGATATCACATTGAAAAGGTTAGACAGGTGATGGACGACAGACAAGGAAACAAATGGGTGATGGGGAGATATGGAGTGAAAAAACTGGTGAAACAAAAAACGCCCTTCGCCACCATCGAAGCCGTGCCAAAGGATATCGTGAGGGCGCTCTTTGCAGATAACAAGGGGAGAATATGGATAGCATCCAGAAATACTGCCACTGTGACCATTGTGGACAAAAAACTAAAGCTGATAGGGTATCTCGGCAGCAACGGACGATTGCACTCAACTCCACAGAACTTCGCACCAATCTATTCTATCATGCAACAACGAAATGGCAACATCTGGCTATGCTCAAAGCCACACGGACTGATCATGCTCAAAGAAACGACAGATGGGGTGTTTGACATCAAAACCATGACCAAAGGTAGTAGACATGATATCAGACGGGGATTATGTATTAACAGTAATGATGTGTATGACATAAAAGAAGATAGGCACGGACGACTGTGGGTGGGCACTCTCGGAGGAGGTATCAATATGATGGTGCCAAAGGGAAATAATTACAGAGTGTATAACAAAGACAACGCATATAAAAGTTATCCTTCTGCAGCTGTCAACGTGAGAAAGGTGATGATAGTGGGCGACAGCATGCTCATGGCTACTACCACGGGAGGACTCATAGCGGCAGACATACGGAAGAATAATATCGAATTCTGCCTGCATACACGACAGGGAACACGACAAAACAGCCTCTCATGTAATGCCACCATGGACATGGTGATGGATAGTAAAGGCAGACTCTTCGTGTCTACAGAGAGCGGAGGAATAAACATGCTGGTAACAAGAAACCTCAACAACAAAAGGTATGAATTCAAGCATTTCACTACAGCACAGGGCATGGGCTCGGATGTGGTGATGGCCATGGCTCGCTCGGGTAACCAACTTATGGTGCAGAGCCTAAACCAACTGATCAGACTGGATGCCGACAAGGGTAGGACCGACAACTATGGAGGACGATTCTTTGCCATGCCCATACGATTCTCAGATGCTGCACCATTATGCTTGGAAGACAGACGATGGATGCTGACTCTCGAAACAGGTGTGATGGTGATGCCTGAAGATGAATTAGACAATAGAACATACTCGCCGCAAATTGCCATCACATATATCGAAATGCCAGGAGCACAGCGAACATTCTCGATTAGTCATAGCGACACCATACTACTAAATGATGAACAAAGGGATGTGACCATAGGATTTGCAGCTCTCGACTTTGCTGACAATAGCAACATAAAATATTCTACCAGACTGACCGAATTCGGAGAAGGTGAGTGGGCTCCATACAGCCATGCACGATCGGTGAGCCTCGTTAACCTCACTCCTGGCACCTATAGGTTGGATATACGCTCCACTAATGCCGACGGACTGACCGTAGACAATACCAAATCTGTATATATCGTGGTGACGCCTACATTCTGGGAAACAACACTGGCAAAATGCATTTACCTGATGATGATGATGGCCATAATATATGCTGTTACCTATACCTTATTCTATATACGAACGCTCAAAAGGCAAAGAAAGGAAAACTATGACAAGTATATGAAACTGGTCAACGGAGGAGACGACAACGGACATGACGATGGCCAAATGACACAAACGGGCATGAGCGACGAAGATAGACAGTTTATGAAAAGACTAACCGATTTTGTGACCAATAATTTATCAAACAGCAATGCCTCTGTAGATGATATGGCTGCTGCCACAGCCACTTCGCGCTCAAGCCTAAACAGAAAAACAAAAAACCTGCTCGGAGTGACTCCTGCTGACTTCATGAAAGAGGCACGTATGAAAAGAGCATGCCAAATGCTCATGACCACCACTGACAATATCAACGATATAGCATACGCATGCGGATTTGCTGATGCTAAGTATTTCTCTAAATGTTTCAAGGCATCATGGGGCATGTCGCCAAGCGAATATCGCACAGCAGAGAAATAATATGAAAGTCTGAAAAGATGGGATGAGGGAATAGGCATATATCGCCGTATGCCTATGAAAAAAGGGGGATTTTCTGTTGCAACGGGTGGTTTGAACCGTTTTTACACCGCCTTTGGAGCTATTGTAACCCATGAAAACAGTATTTTGCAGTATCTTTGCGCAAAATTATTTATTTACCTAAAACTGTTTTTTATGTACAACAAACTTCTTACACTTTTCAGAGTGATGGTATTGGCATCTATGGTGATGGCTGTACCTATGGAGGCAAAGAAGAAAGTCAACACCATCGGCGACTCTACTATGGCAAACTATCCTACGGATGGGTCTACAGACAAAAGAGGATGGGCGCAGATGCTGCAGCAATTCTTCAATACCGACAATGTAACGGTAAACAACCGAGGCAAGTCGGGAGCCTCAAGCAAATCTTTCTATCGTGAGTCTGCATATTGGCCCACTATGGTCACAGGCGGAAGCGACGCTATGCAGGCTGGAGATTTCCTAATTATCCAATTTGCACACAACGATGAAAAAAATGGTGGGGCTGATGGAGACGTGGTAAAACAATACTACAACAGCATTGGAGATGCAGCAACAGCATCTGCAACAGACTATAGAGGTACCACAGCATCGGGCACTTTTAAAGAATATATACGCAAGTATATCAATGAGGCTAAGGCCATGGGAGTAAAACCTATAGTGGTGGCTCCTATCTGCAGAAAATATTTTGCCACAGGAGGACAGAGCATTAGACGAAATGGTAAACATGACCTGGGTGACAATTTTACAAAATGCGACGGAACATCTCTCTCAACAGGTAATAAAGTGCCTGAGAGCGATAATACCTATGACTATGTGGAGCAGGCAAAGGCTGTGGCATACGAATATGACGATGTGCCATTCATAGACCTCACTGCTCTGACAGAACAACTATATCTGAAATATGGTGAGGCGTATTGCACTCTGAACCTATTCTGCAACGACGACTCTACACACCCCTCAGCTCTCGGCGCTACACTCATAGCACGAGAGTTTGCACAGCAACTCAAACTGCAGGCTACTACAGAAACAGACCCAAAAAGAAAGCAAATACTCGAAGAACTGGCACAGGATGTGGTGGTATCGGCAGAGATCACATTTAATCCTACATCTGGAGATATGGGAAAGGCGTATATGGGACAGAGCATTGTGAAAGAGTATAACGTGTCGGCTTTCGGAGTGGACAACGGCGCAAAAATGAATATCAGCGTTGACGGGGGATTTCTCATCTCTAACGACAAGGTTAACTACAACAACTCACTCACACTGACTGCAGACGGCAACAATATAATATCGTCATTGTATGTAAAGGTAAACCTCAACGCTCCAGGAAAAGTAAACGGTACTCTCACTGCTACAGTGGGACAGCAAACATCTACTCTGCAACTCACCGCAGAGGCCATAAACTTGAACGGTGGCACCGAAACGAATGCTGTGTGGCCTCTGACAGAATCAACTAAACCAAATGACAACGAATTGCTTACTCTGACAGAACAAACGCTATCTGAACTTTCTGTAAAACAGTATGCAAACATTGGTACTGACAATCCACGAAAAATGCAACTGCTCACCACAACTACGGGAGAATGGGGAGTGGGAGAGATTGACGAGGTCTCTACAAGATATGCACAGTTTAAAATTACATGCCCAGCTGACTGCAATTTCGCTATCGACAAAATTACTTATTACATCTCGGGAAGGGGAGGATCGGCTGTTAGCTATCATGCTTACTATAGCGTAAACAGCGATTTCGCAAACCCTGTGCTCATCGACGAAAAAGTGAACATGGCTAAGGATGCTCCCACAATAATCGAATGCAATATTGCAGAACAAATAGAAGAGGGACAGAGCTTCTACGTGAGATTATATCCATGGTATAACGGACAAACAACCGCGGCTACAGGAAAATATTTGTGTATTTCTGATATGAACATTCACGGCAGCATAACAAAAGCCGGGGGACAGAGCATTGACATTAATGGAAGCGTGGCTTATCCGCTCGTAGACGCACAACCATCATTCGAACCTGAGGAGATGGCTGTAGGATTTGTGGGCAAAACTATGGACCACGGACAACTCTTGACCATAGGACAAAACGGGGGACTGACATGGAGCGGAACTACTGACAATGGTAAGGTGCAAACCATGGTGAGCAATGTAACTGGAGCATCACTGCCTACATCGGCTGTTGACGGAAACACTATAACATTTACACTCACACCTGAAGACGGCCTGGTGTTCTTGCCAAGCAAAGTGACTTTCCAGGCTGCAAGATATGGCACTGATGGTGGAAATATAACAGCATCGGTGGAAGCAAACGGTATGGCTGAAATATGCAATAATGAGGGCGTCAACCGCTCGGGTAAGGGACTGGCTCTCAAAACGATATCTTCAGAAATCAATGGCGTGTCGGCAGATGCTGCCAATCCTCTCAAACTGAAGATATCTGTGCTCGGACTGGGCAACAACAAAAGCGTGGGACTCAATGATATCGTGGTGGAAGGTAGACTGATGGGACAACTGCAGCAAACAGTGAAATATTCGCTCACTACCGTGGTGACACCAGCAGGAGCTGGTTCTGTGCAGGCAGACCCCGAGATGGACGCATATAAAGAGGGTTCTATCGTAAATCTTAAAGCAACACGAAATTTCGGATATAAGTTTAAGGAATGGCAGATAGACGGCAACAAAGTGTCTACTAACGAATCATTCTCTGTAAAGATGGATGGCAACAAAATTCTGACTGCCGTGTTTGACGAAATACCAGTATATACCGTCACTGCTAAGTGTACTAATGATGCTGAGCGCACCATGGGCAACGTAACTCTAACACCAAACGAACATGATGGTAAGTATGAGGCTGGTACTACTGTGACTGCAGTGGCACAGGAGTCGAAGATTCTTAAATTCATGCAGTGGACTGATAAACACGAGAATGCGGGTACAGCGGCCACACGAACATTCACTGTGAATGAAGATATGCAACTGGTGGCTGACTATGAATTGCAGGATTTCGTGGCGGTGTTTGACGCATCCATGACTCAGGCATACGCATATAACAATGCTGCCAATTACCCATTCACCGCTGACATCGCATGGGACGAACAAAGAAATGCTACTGCATCGGTGGTGAGAACTGACAACGGTGCTCTGCTCTATAGCCAAAACACTGGCACACCCGTGGTGAGAAACAGACAGGGGGTGGTGATCTCTGCAATCAACGGATTATATCAAAACGGATATGATACAAGGGAGATTGCATGGCAGTATCAATTCTCAACTAATGGGTTCACTAATGTGACCATCTCTGCTGATATGGCTGCTAAAAATGCTGCCGCAAAGAAATACATAGCTAAATATTCTTTGGATGGAATTAATTTCTCTGATATTCCTGGTGCCGAATGGACAGTGACTGCTAATGTGCTGAACCCCATATCTATAGCTCTGCCACAGAACGCAGACAACCAACCAATGGTTTACGTAAGGATTATGGGACAGGGGGATGATCTTCTGTCAACAGCGTATTCATTCGACAATACATTCGACGGCATGGCATATACCTCACATTCTGAATCGGGAGTGGGAAACATGTATGTTATCGGAGTGGCTGAAGTGGCTGAGGATAACATAGCACCAGTGGTAATCTCTACGCTACCTGCTAATGGGGATAATGGAGTGAGTGCCGCAGGAAGAATAACCATATCTTTCGATGAGAGAATACAGGCCGGAAATACTCAAAATCCTGCTACTCTCGGCGATAAATCTCTGCAACCAATATGGAACACTCGTAGCGTAAGCTTCAACTATAACTCGCTCAAATACGGACAGACTTATTCTTTCTCAATGCCAGAGGCTTATGTGAAAGATAGATCGGGAAACTCTTCGGCACCCGTCAATTTCTCATTCACCGTGATGGAGAAACAGAAACCTCAGCAGAGAATCTTTGATGCCATAGTAGACAAAAATCTTAAACTCGAACAAGGACAAAGCATTCCCGCTACTGAAAATATGCCAAAGCAGTATAGGTTTATTCAAGATGCTATTGATGATGCTCCTGCTAACACTTCGCAGCCATACCTTATCTTTATTAAAGAGGGATACTATAACGATCCTAATACTACGTTCAATTCGGGATATGGCACAAGATTTACTACATCGCAAACAGGTAGCGGAGCACCTACAGAACGTATTCCTGGTGGAATGAATGATTATGACGATTGCAGACTCGTGTATGTAAACAAACCGAATATTCATCTCATCGGACAGGCCACAGACAAGGTGACTATTGCAACAGACAGACTGGACGGCGCAAGCAGCGACCCAAATAGAGTATGGTATCATGTGGACGCTGGTGCTGCTCTCGAGGTGCAATCTGCCGCTACTAACTTCTTTATGCAGGGAGTTACCATAGATAATGAAAACTGGACCATCAAACGCATGGAAGGACCACAGGCCTTGTGTATGAATATCACATCTGATAAAGCCGTGTTTGATAATATCAGAGCTCGCTCATACCAAGATACATACAAAAGTAATGGTACTTACAACCGACAGTTCTTCTACAACTCTATAATTGAGGGAGGCGTGGACTTTATATATGGTTCCGGAGATGTGTGGTTTGAAAACTGTACTCTCGACATCAATAGAAAGAAGGGGGGATTTATCGTGGCTCCTAACCATCCTGCAGACACAAGATGGGGATATGTGTTTAATAATACTACTATCACTACTTCCTATTCTACTATTCCAGAGGATTATCAAGTGTATCTCGGAAGACCATGGCACGACAACCCAATAACAGTGTTCCTGCATACCAAAATGGAGGTGAAACCATACGACGGATATTGGTACCCAACGATGGGAGGACTGCCAAAACTGTGGGCTGTCTATGATATCGTTGACCGAAACGGATATGCTATGTCTGAATACTCCATAGAGGATTATTACTATACAGATAACGGAAATACTATCACTGGAAAAGCTAAAAACTATCTAACAGACGAAGAGGCCGCTATGTATACCGTGGCTAACGTGATGGCTGGAGATGGCTCCAATTCTGAAAAGGGAACATGGAATCCTCTCGAAGTGGTGGAGAAAACGGAAGTGCCTATGCTGACCATGCAAAACAATATGGTGACATGGCAGGCTGACGACTATGCTATCTGTTACGTGGTTACCGTAAACGGAAAGGTAGAGGCTTTCACCACTACAACGGAATATTCTGCCAAACCTGGTGATAAAGTGACAGTGCAGTCGGTAAATGCTCATGGAGCACTGTCGGATATGTCGGCTCCTGTAAACATCACTACAGGTATACTCTCTGTGGATAACAATGATGACGATAATGGCAAGACATATAATATTATGGGTATGCCGGTAAGCTCAATGAAGCACGGAGTGTTTATACGAAACGGAAAAAAGGTGGTGGTGAAATAAACACATAATGTTATCATAATATCAAAATGAAGGGGCAATAATTCATTTTCTTGCCCACAATATGCAAAGGTATGAGTTTTTTTCATACCTTTGCATTTGTTTTATAATCATCCGGCTTTATATTCTGGCTTTATATTCATCCAGTTTTATATTCCGGTTTTATATTCTCCGGTTTTATATTCTCCGGTTTTATACTCGGATTGTTAACTTGATATTTTATGGCTATACACAACCAATTGGGGAAATGGGGCGAAGACGTGGCTGCTGACTTCCTGCAGCAAAAAGGCTACAGAATAGTGGCGCGCAACTGGAAATATGGTAAGCGCGACCTGGATATCGTGGCCACAGATGGAGATACGCTCGTGGTGGTGGAGGTCAAAACACGTAGCGGCAATATCCTGATCCAACCAGAAATGGCTGTTGACTATGCAAAACTGATGTCGCTGCGCAAGGCTGCCAACGCTTTTGTAAAGGCAAGGCTGATAGATGCTACCATAAGGTTCGATGTAGTCAGCATATCAGTGCAAACAGCACAACAATACAAAATTGTGCATTATCAGGATATATCCATGTATTGATACTTATCGTGGGTTCTATAAATTTCCACCTTATAATAATGCATAAGCATGGAGATGAATATGATATTCTCCTTTTATGTATTATTAAATATCTAATGGTGTTATCTCTGAGGCACTGGGAATATCGTGGATAAACACATATCCGCGACTCGCATAGTCCATACGGCAGCAATAATGGGTCATGCCATTGCTTACAATGAGATAATCCACATGCAATAGGTGGTTATAAACGGATATCTGATCAAAAACCTTCTGGGTAATCTTTATACTGGGCTTCTTATATTCAATGATAATGCGAGGGCGCAATGAACGATCGTATACTACACTGTCGCAGCGCATCTTCTTATCGCCAGAAGACAACTCTACTTCGTTGCCGATAAGAGTAGGAGAAAATCCCTTATAGTGAACAAGAAAATGAATAAAATGCTGGCGCACCCACTCTTCAGGAGTAAGTGACACGTATTTGCATCGCAAAGGGTCGAGCACCGACATTTGTCCGCTGATATTTCTGATCTTTATGTCAAAAGCAGGAAGATTGAGCCTGCAGAACGTTTGTTTATCGAAATTATTCATTATCTTTGCATTGTCATTTGCAAAATTAATAATTATCGTCGGAAATAACGACCAATAATAGAAAAAATATATGGCAGAACCAAAAAATGTCTCTTTTGACGGGGTGATGAAAGAATTGAAGCAACGGATCTTTGCTCCAATTTATTACCTCATGGGAGACGAAGCGTATTATATAGACTTAATCGCTGACTATATAGCAGAAAACGTGCTCAACGATACAGAGAGAGATTTTAATCAAACCATACTTTATGGACCTGATGTAACCATGGCGCAGGTGGTTGACATCGCAAGGAGATATCCCATGATGGCAGAACACCAGGTGATCATTGTTAAGGAAGCACAGGGACTAAATAACTATGAGGCGCTCGAGGCTTATCTAAATAATCCACAATCTTCAACCATTCTCGTGTTCTGTCATAAAAATGGATCTCTGGATAAAAGAAAAAGGGTGGCGGCAATGGTGGCTTCTGTGGGAGTGTTGTTTGAAAGCAAAAAACTTAGAGAACGTGACCTGCCAACTTTCATAGAACGATATCTCAGAGAGAGGGGAGTGGGAATAGAAAATAAATCGCTACAACTCATCGCTGATGATATCGGACCTGACTTGCACCGACTGACAAGCGAACTGGATAAACTGGTGCTGGCTCTTGACAATGACAACAGAATGGTAACACCTGAGGTGGTGGAGAAACAGATTGGAGTGAGCAAGGACTTCAACGGCTTTGAACTTCGTGATGCCTTGGTTAACAAGAATATTTTTAAGGCTAACCAGATAGTAAAATACTTTGACGAAAATCCACGAAGCGGAGGGCTCTTCGCTCTCATGCCTCTAATATATAAATTTTTCCAGAATTTGCTCATCGCTCATTATTGTCCACAAAAAGATAGTCCAGAGGCTCTGGCTAAATGGTTGGAACTGAAAAATTCATGGGCTACAAAAGACTATCTCACGGGCATGAGAAATTACAACGCTATGAAAGTGGTCCAGATAATTTCTAAAATAAGAGAAATTGATGCCAAAAGCAAAGGATTGGATAACCCAAATACACCGCAAGGGGAACTTTTAAGTGAGTTGATCTACTTCATCTTGCACTGAAAACAGTCTGTTTTCAGTGCTTTTTTTTTCTATTTCGTACTTTTTCATATACAAGAAAAAATAGGCGCAAACACCGATAAATCCAAGGAAAAAGACCTTTTTAACCCCTCCATAATTCGCGTATTTTCTCGCGTCTTAAAAGTTGGCGGGAATATCGCAACCATTCAAAAATTTGACCCTGATGGGCTCCAGAAATTTAGTATTAAGGTTTTTTATCATTCATATTGCTGAATATTGATTTGTAAATCAATAAACAACAGTATTCAGATATATATAACTCTGAACAGTTATTACAACAATAAACAGTGCTTTATAATTACAAATTCAAATACCTAAATTCAAAAACATAAATATTGAAATCTGAATATCATAGATATGCACAATGTGGTTATTATGTTATGTGCCATAGAACCAGCCACTTATATGTTTTGACTATTAGAATTGACATAAAATAGTTCTCTATTTGCAGAAATATAATGCATAATCCACGTAAATGCGCAGTTGTACGCTTATTAACTACTACAAAGCCAGTTGGTTCTATATTTTTGTTCATAATTCTTAATTCCACATTATAGTTGATATTATTTAGATTTATAAACCAAAACACATTTCTAAATACCTACCGTGTTCACATTTACATATTTAAATATCAAAATCTAATATTTAGAAATAAAAAATTGCTATACAAATGTTGCACATTTCAAATTTTCTCTTTACCTTTGTAAACGCTAAGGAAATTACACCTAAAAGCCCGATTTTTAGGTTCAAAACCAGTAAGCACCCATTTTTGATAACTTATATATACGTGAAATAATGAAAGAGAGAATAAAAAAAGTGATGGAGTCGCAACACATGACGCAACAGGTCTTCGCTCAATTTCTAGAGATCTCCCCTGCCTCATTGAGCAGCATCTTCAACGACAGAACAAAACCTACTCTACAAATAGTGGAAGCAATAAAAAGAAAAATACCAACTATCAGCACTGAGTGGTTGCTTTTTGGACAGGGTGATATGTTTGGCAATCAGTATACCGCAAATGAAGTGGACCAGAATGGAGGCTATGAGCCTGAACAGTCTACCCTATCGCTAACATCTGATGCAAACATAGAACAGGACCTGTTTGCCCAAAATTCTAATCAGCAAAATAATAATAGACAGATGACGCAATCTAACTACGGTGTAAGAGATACACGATTGGATAATCATCATTCTTCTTATGCTGTCGAGGTTAAAAAAACTGACAAAATCGAACGAAAGATAACCGAAATAAGAGTCTACTTTGATGACCAAACCTTTGAAACATTCGTCCCGTCAAAATGATTACTGATTATTGATTACTGATTACTGATATCCTTAATCAAAATCAATAATCAATAATCAAAAACTTGCTTTAGCTTGATGAGCTTGCGAATAATCAATAATCAGTAATCAATAATCAATAATCAGTAATATTAAGGATAGGTTGGTATTGTGCCCTAAATCGGTATATAATCAATACATGATAGAGGGATAATATCAACCTGTTTTGTTTTTTTTTATTCCTAAAGGGTTGGGATATATCATTTTTTTTATTACCTTTGCAGCGATATTCCTGTTAATTATATAAGTACGGGAACAATAGTAATACTCCAAAATAGATAATAGAGATAATTTATCCACTAAGATAATGAAAAAATATATCCTTGACCTTAAGGTAAAATCAGTGGAGAAGATGGCTGGAAGATACTCATTGCTTAAGTTGACATCTGACCAACCTCTGCCCACTATGATACCAGGACAGTTCGTTGAGGTAAGGGTGGACGGTAGTGCCGCAACCTATCTCAGACGTCCCATATCCATCAATTTCGTAGATAAAGACCATAATGAAATGTGGTTGCTGGTGGCTGCCATAGGAGATGGCACTAAGCATATCACTAGTTTGGTAGAGGGAGACAACCTCAATTGTGTGCTACCGTTAGGACGGGGATTCACACTGCCTGATAGTGCTTCTCAAAAGTTCCTACTCGTTGGTGGAGGTGTGGGCGTGGCACCACTACTCTATATGGGCAAGGTGATGGCAGACATGGGATGCCAACCTACATTCCTGCTCGGAGCACGCTCTGACAAAGACCTGCTGATGATTGACGAGTTTGAAAAATATGGCAGGGTGATGGTAACCACTGAAGATGGCTCACAAGGAGAGAAAGGGTTTGTGACAAACCATAGCATTTTGAGCAATGAGCATTTTGATTTTATCGCTACCTGCGGACCAAAGCCCATGATGATGGCTGTGGCTAAATATGCCCACAAGGCTGGCATAGAATGTGAGGTTTCCCTAGAGAATATGATGGCATGCGGATTGGGAGCATGCTTGTGCTGCGTGGAGAAAACCAACGAGGGAAACTTATGTGTGTGCAAAGAAGGACCTGTTTTTAATATCAAAAAACTGTTATGGCTAAATTAAATGTTTCTATAGGGGACCTCTCAATGAAAAATCCGGTGATGACTGCTTCGGGCACCTTCGGATACGGATTGGAATATGCAGACTTTGTGCCTCTTGAACAAATAGGAGGCATCATCGTCAAAGGAACAACACTCAATCCGCGACAGGGTAACGACTATCCGCGTATGGCTGAAACACCATCGGGAATGCTTAACTGCGTGGGACTGCAAAACAAAGGGGTTGATTATTTCTGCAACAACATATATCCACAAATAAAGGATATAGATACTAATATGATCGTTAACGTGAGCGGATCATCGCCAGAGGATTATGCAGAGTGTGCAGCGCGAATAGACCAACTGGAGGGAATACCAGCAATAGAACTCAATATCTCGTGCCCAAATGTCAAAGACGGAGGCATGGCTTTTGGTGTGACATGCGAGGGAGCTGCAAGCGTGGTCAGAGCAGTAAGACAGAGATATCATCGCACACTCATTGTTAAACTCTCGCCCAATGTGACAAGCATCTCTGATATTGCACGGGCCGTGGAGGATGAAGGGGCTGATGCGGTGTCGCTAATCAATACTCTTATGGGAATGTCGATAGACATAGAGAAAAGAAAACCAAGACTGAGCATCGGAACAGGAGGACTCAGCGGAGCATGCGTAAAACCCGTGGCTCTAAGAATGGTATGGCAGGTGGCAAAGGCTGTAAATATTCCCGTGGTAGGACTCGGGGGCATCTCTTCTGCAGAAGATGCTATTGAATTCTTCTTGGCAGGTGCAACAGCAATAGAGATTGGCACCGCTAACTTCATTGACCCTACCATCACAATCAAAGTTAAAGATGGTATCAATGAGTGGTTGGACAAACATGGGTGCGAGTCGCTGCATGATATCATCGGACAACTTGACTAATGATAGCTTATCACAACGAGGCTGATGACGGAAACTAATGAATTACAATAACAGAATATATCAATACTAATTATAATCAAAAAGTAAAGTATGAAAACTAAAGCTACTAAAATCTTAGTGGGAGCAATGATGATGGGGTGCGTTTCTTTGGCGCATGCCCAGCAACTGGCATTCCCAGAAGCCCAGGGATGGGGGCGCTTTGCTACTGGTGGACGCACGGGTACCGTGTATCATGTCACTAATCTCAACGATAGTGGTTCAGGGTCGCTCAGAGATGCTGTCAGCCAGCCAAACAGAATTGTCGTTTTCGATGTGGCTGGTGTTATCCGCATCAATAGCCGCATCGTTTTCTCAAAGAATCTGTATGTGGCAGGACAAACAGCACCTGGTGAGGGTATCACCGTGTATGGAGACGGAGTATCATTCTCTGGTGCAGATGGCATCATCGTCAGATACATGAAATTCAGAATGGGTAGGGTAGGTTCTGATGGAAAGGACTGCGCTGGTATCGCAAATGGAAAAAACATGATCTTTGACCACTGCTCCTTTGCATGGGGTAGAGATGAGACCTTCTCTATCAACTGGGACAGCAAAGGCACTGCTCCACAGGATATCACCATCTCAAACTGTATTGTTAGCCAGGGATTGCTTACTCACTCTGCAGGTGGACTTATGCAGGCTGACAATATCTCTCTATACAGAAACCTTTATGTAGACAACTCTACACGAAACAATAAAATAAAGGGCAAAAACCAGTATGTCAATAATGTGGTGTATAACTGGCAAAACGGTGCATATATCATGGGTGGCGACTCTGAGGGGGAGTCTTTCTGTAATATCGAAAGCAACCTCTTTATCAATGGTCCTGCAAAGGGCGGAGACGCTTTTACAGGTGGTAATGCTAACTTCCATTTCTATGGCGATGACAACTGGCAGGATAAGAATATTGACGGAAAATATGACCCTGCGGTAGTCACATCTTATTCTGCTGCAGACCGAAAAACGACTCCTTATGACTATCCAGAACTGGAGAAATTTGACGGAAATACCCTTATTGATAATCTGCTGCCTACCGTGGGAGCATCGCTGCCTTACCGTGACCTTGCCGATTGCTATGTGGTAGATGAGGTGCTTTCTTTCGGTAAGAAAGGGGGTCTCATCTCAGATGAGGCCAACCTACCAATAGGAGCTCCCGATACATGGACTATGTGGAAGGGAAATGCAAGGGTCGACAGCGACAAGGATGGTATGCCAGACGAGTGGGAAAATGCTAATGGCACCAATCCAAATGTTAATGATGCTATGACGATTGCAGACAATGGATATGCAAATATCGAAAATTATATCAATAGCTTGACCATAGATAGCCGACAGTTCTTCCTTAGAGCTCCTATGCTCGTGGAAAGCTTGGCAGAAACTACATCTACACTCAAAATAGGATGGAAAGACTATTCTGACAATGAAGAGGGTTTTGTGGTTGAGATGAAAAAAGAGGGAGATGCCGACTTTGTAGAGAAGGCTCGCACCGAGGCAAATGTTAACCAGATTACCGTGCAGGGACTGGAACCAGGCACAGCTTATATCTTCCGTGTAAAGGCCTTTGCAGGTGCGTCTTATTCTGATTATTCTAAAGAGGTGCGCATCACTACACGTCCGCTCGAGGTGGGTATCATTGATATAGATACCTATGAGGCTGACTATGTGTGGTGCGATAAGGTGACTAACTGGGATTTCACCTCACGGACATGGAACGAGGGAATAGATGTTTATCATGATGATGTAAACGTGCTCATACATTCTGATGCAGATGCAACCATAAGCGTGGATGCCGAGGTGGCTCCTGATGCTATCGTGGTGACGGGTAATGGAAATATTACACTCAACGGAGAAGGTAACATCGGTGGACTCACATCCATGAACAAGGCTGGAGAGGGTACTCTTGCCATCAATACAACTAATAAATATTCTGGAGCTACTGTGTTGCATGAGGGAACAATTGAGTTTAATTCACTCAAAAATGGTGGTGAGGCCAGCGCCATTGGCAGCAGCAAGGAATTTGCACAAAACTGGATCTTCGATGGAGGTACATATAAGTATACTGGTGCCACAACAGCCACAAACAGAAGCGCAAAACTTATGCGACCAACTGTTTTTAATATCGAACAGAGCAGTGCCGTGGTTACCATGAATGGAAACCTGGAGGGAAATAGCGACTTTATTCTCGACGGAAAAGGACAACTGAAGGTGGGAACAACCAAATTCTTTACCCATACAGGTGCTACACAACTCAATGGCGGTACACTATATCTCAGCACCGTAGACATTGCCAAGGCGGGAATAGGCTCGTCATCAAAACTTGTGCTCAATGGTGGTCACCTCAAAACAAAGGGTGAGAGTAGCGGATATGAGACTTATTCATTCCCCATTGAGGTCATTGGAGACGAAATCTCGCAGATTAGCTACAACAGAAACTGCTATATCAACAATAAAGTGACGGGCACGGGAGTTCTGCAGTTCAATATCCCTTACCTCCGCGAGTATATAAAGGGTGACTTCTCTGAGTTTACAGGCCGAATCATCGCAAATGGTATCTCTTCTGAGTCTGCTGGTTCGCTGTTCCTTATCAATAGCAATAGCGTAAACCTCAAAAACACGGTCATTCAGTGTAAGGGTAACGCACGTGTTTGTATTTGGGACACCAGTGGTTCTCAGACACTTGGAGGTTTGTCGGGTGTTTCGGGCACTTACCTCAGCGGTTCGAGCAAGAATACTGATGGATTCTCATGCAAATGGTCGGTAGGTTCTGCAAATACTGACGAGACCTTTGCTGGCAAGATCAATAACTGGTCATGCTCGGGTAGCGGCCATTCTGGCACTGTGTCTATTAATAAGGTGGGCACTGGATTGTGGCGTCTTACTGGCAGCAATGACTATAAGGGTAACACTAATGTGAAGGCTGGTACCCTCGTGGTAAATGGTACAAATAGCGGCACAGGACCTGTAGCAGTATCCAAGGATGCTACACTCAAGGGCAAGGGTACCATCGCTGCTCGTGTATCTCTGCTTAGTGGTGCCACTGTATGCGCAGGAGATACACTCATCAACTCCAGCGTGCTGAAACTCAATGGTGGACTCACAGCAAATTATGGTTCAATTATTGAATTCCCTCTCAAGAGCCAAGACGGAATGAATACATCAAACCGTATCAAGGTAACGGGTGCATTAACTATCAATGGTGCCACTTTGAGCCTCGATATCTCAAATGCTACATCCATTCAGGATGGTACACAGTTTACTCTTTTCGACCTGTCAGCAGCAAACGTAAGCGGCTCTGGTTTCGCAAACATCGTGCCTGAAGTGCCATCAGAGAATCAGGTTTGGGACACCAGCAATCTGCTCACCACCGGAATAATTAGCGTTAAGGCAAAAGGTGCCGACGGCATCAATGACGCTATCAACGATGGCAGCAATGATGCTCCTATCTACGATCTCAACGGAAAGCGCATACCAGAAGCCAAGGGTATGTATATCCGTGACGGCAAGAAATATTTTGGCAAATAATCAAACACAATCATAATGGCCATGCTGCATGGGGGATTTCATTCCAACCGCAGCATGGCTTTTCTATCATTACACTGAAGATATGTGTAGGTGGGTTCAACCCATCTGTACTGTTTTTTTTAGTATCTAATTTTTTCCAATTACCTAAATATCACTATTTCTCAAAACAATCTAAAAATGAAACAAATCAAAAACCTATTACTATGCATGATAACCTCGCTGTTGGCTATGGGGGCCAAGGCTGAAACGGTTACATACAATTTTGAAAATGGCCTGCCATCTGCATGGGCATGCTCTGGAGTGACCATAAAAAAAGATAACGGCAGCAATAGGGCTGCTATGTCGTCGGGAGCCACAATGGTAACGGATGCCATGCCTAACCTCAAATTGGTTGAATATAAGCATCGAGGCAGCGGCAATGGCAAAAAACTTGTTGTGGAGAAATCAATAGATGGTGGGGCCACATGGACATCAATAGGCGAAACCACTGTGTCGTCGGCATCTGCATACGGAACGGCAAGCCATACCATAGGAGAAAACTCTACACCTGCCACCATCATAAGGTTTACATGTATGAGTGCAACTATTTATTTGGACGACATCATTTTTACCACGGGTAGTGGTGACGATGTTGAACCCACAGAACCCACAGAACCTACCATCACCGCAGGTGCAGCCATGATCAGTTTCGGCAAGGTGAAAGTGGGGGAGGAGCGCACTAGAATAATCCCCCTGGCAGCCGCATGCCTGCAACCTGATGCGGGAGTGCTATTCATAGAATCATCATCTCCGACAGTAACCATAAGCACTGATGGGCAGACTTTTGACTCCAGTGTGCAGTTGACATATAGCGAGGGAATGGTTTCGGGAGCAGAACTTCATGTGAGATTTGCTCCTGCCGATTATATGCAATACGATGCACAGGTGCAGATATCTGGCGGAGCAGCCAAGCATACCATAACCATAAAGGGAGAAGGTTCCACAGTGTCGTGTAATGAGTATTATATCGCTCCCGACGGAAACGATGCCACTGGCGATGGAACCATATTGCATCCATGGATGAATCTTCAGAAGGTGGTAGACATTGCACAGCCAGGAGATGTGATCATCTGCCGAGGCGGACGGTATCTTTTCACCTCACGTGATAGCAGCAACAAACTAACAGTGAGAATAAAACGCTCTGGAACTGCCTCAGACCCCATCACCATACGAAACTATGATGGTGAGCAACCCATCTTCGACTTTGAACAGCAACTCATCGATTGCAACCGCGACCGCAGTAAAGTGGGAGATAGGGGCATACATCTCACGGGCAACTATTGGGTGTTGTATGGCTTGCATATCACCCATGCCGCCGACAATGGAATAAAACTCGAGGGTAGCCACAACAGAATAGAGAGATGCGAGTTCAGCTATAATCTCGACACGGGAATACAATTGGGCTTTGGACACAACTTCTCTGACTCGGGATTCGGTTCGCAAAACGATGGGTCTTATTGCGCATATAATGATATCATCGACTGCGACAGCCATCATAACTGCGATTTCGATACTAACTATGGAAGCGATGCAGATGGGTTTGCCTGCAAAATGCACAATGGAAAGGGAAACAGGTTTATACGTTGCCGAGCATGGCGCAACAGTGATGATGCATGGGATTTGTTTGAAACAGATTTCAGTGTGACCCTCATAGAATGTTGGGCATGGGAGTCGGGCAAATCATCTGACCATACCTGGGTGTATGACTATTTTGACAAAGGACCAAATTTCTCTGGAAATGGCAACGGAATCAAGTTGGGGGGCAACGGCACTGGTGGTTCGTCAAAGGGTGTGCACTATGCCTACAATTGTGTGGCCTTTGGAAACAATGTGTCGGGTTCTGTCAAGGGTTTCGACTGCAATAATCATAAGGGAGGTCATGTGTTGGTTGGATGTCTCGGTTTCGACAATGGATATGATTTCATGTTTGAGTCTGGTGGAGGAGCCAATTCTGAGTTCTATAATAATGTATGCTTTGGTCGTCAGGAGATTCTTGTAGGTACTGAGAGCAACAATGGATTCCTTGGTAATGTGCAGGCTGGCAAGACATTCTGCAATAATGTGGTCAAGGGATTCAATCGTGCAGACTATGAAAGTCTTTCGGAGGAAGATGCCATGGCACCCAGAGGTATAGATGGTTCCATGCCTGCCAGATTCGCTCGCCTCAAATATGGTTCGGCACTTATAGATAAGGGATTGGACAAACCAGTGCCATACACTGATGAGTTTCCCTTCCTCTTGCAACCCATCATGGGGGCAGCCCGAGACCTGGGGCCATACGAGTATCTTTCTGATGCATCTTCAGCCCTACAGGCTATACTAAACCACAAGTCTGTCAACTCCTTCCGCATTACTAATGGACGCACCTGTGGGGAGCGCATTGCTGTGGTGAGCAGTGATACAAGGTCAGACATCATCATCTGCCTCTATAATGTAGGAGGGCAGTATATGGGCCAAATAGCCTCTGTCAAGGCAGAGAAAGGAGTTGACTATTACCTGCCTCTTGATATGTCGTCGCTCAAGCCGGGAGTGTATGTCTGTAAGGCTACTATTGCTGACCAGTCTTATTCTGCCAAGTTATCAATAAGATAAGCCATGGAAGCAATACATTATTTTTATAAGTAGGTATCATTCATATAAAACAAAAAAGATAAGAAATATGGTAAAGCACATTATTTTATGGACCTTAGATCAGAAGTTGTCTGAGATACAGAAAGAAGAAGTAAAAAAGGGAATAAAGGAAGGGCTGGAGTCGCTTTGTGGGGTAGTGCCCGGTCTTTTGGATGTGAAGGTAATAATAGATGGTCGTTTGTCATCTTCTAATTGTGATGTGATGCTCGACAGCACTCTTGAGAGTGAAGAGGCACTCAAAGGCTATGCTATCCATCCAGCACATGTAAAGGTGGCAGACACAAAGGTGCGCCCATATACCATTGGCCGCACATGTCTCGACTATGAGATATAGTTTTTTTACTTCAAATATGTATAACCATCAGTTAAGGTGGGTTCTATTAATACATTGCTGAATAAAGATTATGAGGGTGTGTCAGTTCTTTTTGACGCACCCTCATACATTCTTAATGAGTATCTGATGATGTATTATTTGATCAAGTCAACGGAGCGCTTGAGGAATGCGGCGAGGGCAGCACCCTTGAGCATACCATTTTGAAGCAGTGCCAGGTCGATGAGTTGATGTACGATGCTGTTGCCCTTGGCATAGCCAGTGAGGATCTCGGCCTTTTTGCTCTTCTGCTCGTCTATGGCCTTTTGAGTGTTTGCCATGTCGTCTTTCTCCTCCTGTGTGATCTCCTCGGGCTTCTTGCTGCTCTGCTGCTGGCGGAGTGCTGCCATCCTGGCCTCCTGGCCTTTAATCTCACTGAGCACTGGGGTGAGGGCTTCAGAGGTGCTGGCATTGCAGTCGTCAAGCACTTTCTTCACCAGTGGATGGTCGGCATTGAGCACGAGGCTATAGCTGTCGGGCATCTCTGCATAGAAGTTCATGCCCTGCTGGAATCTGCTCATGTCTTTCATTCTTCTCATCCATTCGTTTTGGGTGATGATTACGGGTTGTGCCGATTCGCCGAGGTTCTGCACGTCTACCATAAACTCGCATTTGTCGAGATGAGGCATCTGCGACTTAAACACGTCTGAGAGGCTGTTGCGGTCGTCGTCGGCTATTGTAGACTTGGCAGCATCTTCTTTTACTATCAGTCTGTCGATGATGTCGCTGTCAACACGTGTGAAATGCGACTTTTCGAATTTCTGCTCAAGCATTGATATGACAGGCACGTCGAGTTGTCCGTCGAGCATCAACACGCTATAGCCCTTGTCCTTGGCGGCCTCTATGTATGAATACTGCTCTTCCTTGTCGGTAGCATAGAGGTATACGAGTTGTCCCGACTTGTCTGTCTGGTTATCCTTGATGAGTGTCTGATATTCCTCGTAGGTGAAGAACTTGCCGTCGGAGTCGGTGAGCAGTGCGAAATCCTTTGCGCGGTCATAGAAACTTTCTTCAGACAGCATGCCATAGTGGATAAAGAGTTTCAGGTCGTTCCACTTCTCCTCGTATGACTTGCGGTCTTCCTTGAAGATAGACTGTAGTCGGTCGCTCACTTTCTTGGTGATATATGTGGAGATCTTCTTCACGTCGCGGTCGCTTTGAAGATAAGACCTGCTCACGTTGAGAGGAATATCGGGCGAATCAATCACACCATGGAGCAGGGTGAGAAACTCTGGCACGATGCCCTCTACTTGGTCGGTCACAAACACCTGATTGCAGTAGAGTTGTATCTTGTTGCGCTGGAGGTCGAGATTGGATTTGATCCTTGGGAAATAGAGAATACCCGTAAGGTTGAATGGGTAGTCTACATTGAGATGAATCCAAAACATCGGTTCATCGTGCATGGGATAGAGGGTCTGGTAGAACGACTTGTAATCCTCGTCCTTAAGAGTGCTTGGAGTCTTGGTCCACAGAGGTTCCACACTGTTGATGATGTTATCCTCGTCTGTGTCTACCTCCTTGCCGTCTTTCCATTCTGTCTTCTTGCCGAAAGCCACGGGCACTGGCATAAACTTACAGTATTTGTTGAGCAGTTGCTGCAGTGTAGCCTTTTCGAGATACTCCTTGCAGTCATCATCGATATACAGGATGATGTCGGTGCCGCGCTCCTCTCTCTCTGCATCGTCGATCTCGTAGGCTGGACTTCCATCGCATGACCATTTAACGGCTTTTGCTCCATCCTGATAACTGCGTGTAATTATTTCCACTTTCTTGCTCACCATAAACGATGAGTAAAAACCGAGTCCGAAATGGCCTATGATGTTGTTTGCATTGTCTTTGTATTTCTCCAAGAAATCGTTGACGCCCGAGAATGCTATCTGGTTGATATACTTGTCTATCTCTCCTTCGGTCATGCCGAGTCCGTGGTCGGAGATGGTGATAGTGCCAGCCTCTGTGTCGAGAGCCACCCTTACAGTAAGGTCGCCCAGTTCACCTTTAAAGTCGCCCTTGTCGGCCAGGGTTTTGATTTTCTGTGTTGCATCCACAGCGTTAGAAACCATTTCGCGGAGAAAGATCTCATGGTCAGAATAGAGAAACTTTTTTATTACGGGGAAGATGTTCTCTGTGGTAACCCCGATATTTCCTTTTTGCATGTCTTGAAATATTATGTTAGTTCAATTTTTATTTATGTAATAACTGCTGTTTTTGCAACAAATAATGTGCCATAACGTCATAATGACAAATTGTCATGCTGATATTATGCATTTTTTTTAGCCTAATAACAAGGCAAACAGAGCCTCCACATGCTTTTTTATGGCCACAAACCATGAAAAGTGGAGGCAATTATGACCAACTAAATGTTTTTTTTTGTAATTTTGCAGCGGATAAGATATCCATTAATGTTAAACCTACGTTGGGCGGTGCTTAATGGCCGCCTGTGATATGAGATTATGATTGGAAGAAAGAAACGCTGGACACTATTGCCAGGTCAGGCTCCCACAGATATGGACCTAAAGATTATGGACATGGAGAAGAGGGGCAAGATTGTGCCTACGAGAAGTTTGATTAAAACCCCAGAACAGATTGAGGGCATAAGGCGCAGCGGCGAATTGAACACGGCGGTGCTCGATGAGGTGGCGCGACTCATACATCCAGGCATGAACACCCTTGAGATTGATGAGATATGCAGCAGTTATTGCACTTCTCATGGAGGTGTGGCCGCCTGCCTCGGCTATGAGGGATATCCCAAGAGTGTGTGCACAAGCATTAATGAGGTGGTGTGCCATGGCATACCCAAAGAGACCGATGTGCTGCAGGAGGGCGACATAGTGAATGTTGATTTCACCACCATTCTCGATGGCTATTATGCCGATGCCTCCAGAATGTTTGTCATTGGAGGCAAGACAACACCCGAAAAGGAGCAATTGGTGAGGGTGGCGCGAGAGTGCCTGGAGATAGGTGCCGAGGCTGCCAAACCTTACGGCTTTGTGGGCGACATTGGCCATGCCATCAAAAAGCATTGCAAGAAATACAATTATGGCATAGTAAAAGACCTGTGCGGCCATGGCGTGGGACTCGAATTCCACGAAGAACCCGAGGTGGTGCACGATGCATACCGCGGCACGGGCATGCTGCTGGTGCCCGGCATGGTGTTTACCATTGAACCCATGATCAACATGGGCACGAGTAAGGTGTTTATAGATGCTGACGACGAATACGGATGGGAGGTGATTACAGGCGACGAGAAGCCCAGCGCCCAGTGGGAGCACACATTCCTGATGACAGAGCATGGCGTGGAGATATTGTCATACTGATTATGGAACGCAGAAATATATATATACTAGGTATCGAAAGCAGTTGCGACGACACGTCGGCGGCTGTAATCAGAGATGGTGTGCTGCTGAGCAATGTGACTGCCAGTCAGGATGTGCACAAAGCCTATGGTGGAGTGGTGCCCGAACTGGCATCGAGGGCTCACCAGCAGAATGTTGTGCCAGTAGTTGACCAGGCTATCAAACGTGCGGGCATAACCAAGGAGATGCTCTCTGCCGTGGCTTTCACCCGTGGACCCGGACTTATGGGGTCGCTCCTTGTGGGTGTGAGCTTTGCCAAGGGATTTGCTCGTTCGCTGGGCATTCCCATGATAGATGTAAACCATCTGCAGGGCCATGTGATGGCACACTTCATTAAGGAAAGTGATGATGACCACAAACAGCCACCCATGCCTTTCCTCTGCCTGCTCGTGAGTGGCGGCAACTCGCAGATTGTTAAGGTTAACGCATATAATGATATGGAGGTGCTGGGCCAGACCATTGACGATGCTGCCGGCGAAGCCATAGACAAATGCTCGAAGGTCATGGGATTGGGATATCCCGGCGGACCCATCATTGACCGCCTGGCCCGACAGGGAAACCCTCTGGCATACAAGTTCGCACAGCCTAACATAGAAGGGCTCAACTACAGTTTCAGCGGACTCAAAACATCATTCCTCTATAACCTGCGCGACTGGGTGGCAGAAGATGCCGACTTCATAGAGAAACACAAGGAAGACATAGCCGCCAGCCTTGAGCACACCATAGTGGATATACTGATGAAGAAACTCAAAAAGGCTGTAAAACAGACTGGAATCAAGCATGTGGCGGTGGCAGGAGGAGTGAGTGCCAACAACGGATTGCGCAATGCCTTCTATGACCATGCCAAGAGATATGGATGGACTGTCTATATACCCAAGTTCAGTTATACTACCGACAATGCGGCCATGATAGGCATAGTGGGATATTATAAGTATCTCGACAAGCAATTCTGTGATATCAGCGTGCCAGCATTCTCAAAGGTTACCTTTCAATGAATGGTATGCAAAAGGAGGCATCAAGACTATTTCTGACAATAAATAAACAAGGATATTATGAATTTCGAAAACAAGATTACAAGCAGGGAGATAAGCCAACTGCTTTGGGAGCGAGAGGAAACCCTCTCTACGGCTGAGAGTTGCACTGGCGGACGCATTGCCGAGGCTGTGATTGCAGTGCCTGGCGCATCCAAATATTTCAAGGGTGGCATCATCTCGTATGTTGACGAGATAAAGGAGCAACTGCTGGATGTAGACCACGATGTGATAGAAGCAAATACGGCTGTTTGCGAGGAGGTGGCCATACAGATGGTGAAAGGAGCATGCCACAAACTCAATACCACTTATGCCATTGCTGCCACTGGGTTTGCAGGTCCTGGCGGAGGCACCAAGGAAGTACCCGTTGGCACTATCTGGCTTGCCTGCGGCAACGAGTCAAAGGTGGTGACCATGCAGATGACAGAAGACGACGGACGCGACAAAAACCTACAGAATGCCACCAATGCAGCGCTCCAGATGTTTCTCGACTACCTAAAGGCACTGGAAGAGCCATCAGAAGAGGATATTTAGTGTGTGCAGGGGCAAAAGACACGGAAATAATCAAAATAATTCTTAATTTTGATATTTTTAGGTCAAATATTTTGTTTATTCAAAATAATATCGTACCTTTGCACCCTGTTTGGAATAAGTTACAAAAAGAAAAGAAAATTTTAGATAGAAATGTCGAAGGTTTGTCAAATTACAGGAAAGAAGGCACAGATAGGTTGCAATGTGTCTCACTCAAAGCATCGCACCAAGCGCAGTTTTGATGTAAACCTCTTCAGCAAGAAATTCTACTATGTAGAGGAGGATTGCTGGATCAGCTTGAAGATCAGTGCTGCTGGTCTGCGATTGATTAATAAGGTAGGTCTCGACGCCGCCCTTAAGATGGCTGTCAACAAGGGATACTGCCAGTGGAAAGACATTAAAGTAATAGGAGACTGATATTATGGCAAAGAAAGCAAAAGGCAATAGAGTGCAGGTCATTCTCGAGTGCACTGAGATGAAGAACAGCGGACTGCCAGGTACAAGCCGTTACGTTACCACAAAGAATCGCAAGAACACTCCTGACAGAATGGAACTCAAGAAGTACAATCCTATCTTGAAGAAGATGACTGTACACAAGGAGATTAAATAATCTATTAAATAAGCATTTTATACAATGGCAAAGAAAGTTGTTGCTACCCTCCGCGATGGTTCAAAGGATGGTAGAGCCTATTCAAAGGTTATTAAGATGGTTAAGAGCCCAAAGACTGGCGCTTACATTTTTGATGAGCGCATGGTTCCAAACGAGGAAGTAAAAGAATTCTTCAAGAACTAATATTCAGTGGGTTCGGCATTAGTTGAATCCGCATTGATACATACAGGCTAAAGGGCTGCGGCAGATGTGTTGTAGCCCTTTTTTCTTTTTCCCATATCCATTTCTCTATATCACGTAGTTGCACCCCTTATGTTGTCTGTAGTAATACCAGTATACAATGTGTCTGCCACTCTCGACAGATGTCTTGAGTCGGTGGTATGCCAACTGCCCGCTGGGGCTGAGGTGATCATTGTTGACGATGGTTCCTGCGATGGTAGTGGTGCCATCTGCGACCGTTGGGCTGACAGCAACGAGTGTATACGTGTGGTTCATCAGACCAATGGTGGCTTGAGTGCAGCACGCAATACCGGCATCAGTCTGGCTCGCCATCCCTTCATCACCTTTGTAGACTCGGATGATTATGTGGGGCAGGGGGTGTATGCTAAGATTATGGCACTCATGACGTCAAATCCCAATATAGACATGGTGGAATATGGGATAGTGAAGCACCTGGCAGATGGCACTACCCAAACACTTGCGTTCGACGACCATGTGTATGACAACAGCGTGGAATATTGGTTGCAACTGGAGGCCTATAACCATACCTACGCATGGAACAAGGTATACAAGCGAAGCCTGTTTGACACGGTCAGATATCCCGAGGGTAAGCATTTCGAGGATATGTGTGTGATGCCGCAGTTGATAGGTATGATGCAACAAGTGGCCACCATTTCGGATGTCTGTTACCATTATGTGGTAAACCCCAATGGCATCAGTTGCAATGCCACGGCCGCCGATTATGCCACATTGCTCGAAGCCCATTGGCAGATGTGGCAGGGTATTGACACTCCTGCACACAGCAAGGCCAACTATTATATGACCATGGTAAACATACAGATAACGCTGTGCTGCATGAAGTGGCAGAAACCCCTGATAAGCACCTACAGACTGTGGCCTTGTGGCCTCAAAGGCATGGCAAAAATCAAATCGACAATGGTTAGTTTGCTGGGCATCAGACTGACCTGTGGTATTTTTGTACTGTTAAAAAAACTAATCTCTTTTGCTCGTAACGCTTTTTTCATTATCTTTGCATAATAGTAGGTGGAAAGTGTCTTTTTGCATGGCATGATACCACCAGCAGAGTATATTATTAATCAAAAAAGCAACGACTTGAAAACAAGATATTTTTTATTGCTTATGGCTATGATACCACTGGCCATGAGCGCACAGAAGATACAACTCGGATCGTGTGTAACCAAGGATGGCGGCGAGTATAAAGGTGAAATGGCTAGCGGCAAACCCCAAGGCAAAGGCAAGGCTGTGTATAAGAATGGCGATACCTATGAGGGTAACTACGTGAAGGGCAAACGCCAAGGCTATGGCATCTATACCTTCCATGATGGTGAAAAATATGAGGGACAGTGGTTTCAGGACCAACAACACGGACAGGGCACATTCTATTTCTCCAACAACAATAAGTATGTGGGACTCTGGTTTCGCGACTACCAGCAGGGACATGGCGTGATGTATTATTACAATGGCGACAAATATGACGGCAACTGGAAGTTAGACATGCGCGAGGGCAAGGGCACCTATACTTTTGCCGATGGAGCCTCATATCGTGGCGAGTGGTCGAAAGACAAGAAAAACGGACAGGGTAGTTTCATCTGGAGTGACGGTACCTCGTATGATGGTCAGTGGGCAGACAACCAGCGCTCAGGCAAGGGCACATTCCGCTATGCCAATGGCGACACCTATTCAGGCATGTGGAAGAATGATATCCAGCATGGCAAGGGCATATACAAGTTCAGCAATGGCGATGTGTATGAGGGCGATTATGTGGAAGGTGAGCGCACGGGCAACGGAATAGCCAAATATGCCAATGGCAACAAGTATATAGGTCAGTTCAAGGCAGGAGTCAAGCATGGCCAGGGCACATTGGTGGGCAAAAATGGCAATACCTATGTGGGACAATGGAAAGACGACAAACGCAATGGTCAGGGCAAGCTGACCACCAAGGGTGGCGACATATACGAGGGATCCTTTCTCAACGACGAACTCGATGGACAGGTAATCATACACTTGGCTAATGGCACCAAGTTTAAGGGCATCTTCAAGGGCGGCAAACGAAACGGCAAGGCCATAGAAGAAGACAAAGACGGCAAACGTTTTGAAGGAACATACGTAGACGACCTCAGAGATGGCGACTATGTCATCAAAGACCGCAATGGTGCCGTGATAGAGAGCGGCAGATACGAGCGCGGACAGGCAAGAAAGAAGTAGCCATATCATGATATAAGGAAATGGAAATATCAAGAAACAATAAACATAATAACCCATAAATACTTTCGCATTATGATTATCGACAAAATTGTAAACCTCAGATGCTATGAAGATGTCAACCCTCTGTTTAAGGATGTGGCTGACTTTATCGAAGCTAACGATCTCAATGCCCTTCCAGCAGGAAAGCACGAGATAAAGGGTGCCGACCTCTTTGTAAATGTGACCACAGCCAAAGGCAAGGCTCCAGAAGAGGCAGTGATGGAGACACACAAAAGGATGATAGACATACAGATACCCCTCGATACCGATGAGACATTCGGATATACTCCCACAGATAGTCTGCCCGATGTGGAATACAACGATGCCAAGGACGTGTCAAAATATCCAGACCTGATGGCCGATAGTTATGTAACATGTCAGCCAGGCATGTTTGCTATCTTCTTTCCACAAGATGGACATGCTCCATGCATCTCTGCAGCACCAGAAATAAAAAAGGTGATATTCAAAGTGAAGTGCAAATAAACACATGGTGTTGATACCAGGCTTAACAAAAGAGTAACAGTTTAACTAACTCTATACAACTATGGCAACAACAAAAAAAGAAGCCAAAGGCGCTAAGGCAGCCGAAGACAAGAGCGTGAAGAAGGCAAAAGCCACAAAAACCGCAAAAGTATCCAAAACAGCAAAGGAGAAAGCACCAAAGCATATCGGACTTGTAAAAAACGACCCATGGCTCGAACCCTTTGAGGAGGCCATCAAGGGACGCCATAGCCATGCAGAGTGGAAGTTGGCGCAACTGACACGCAATGGCAAGAAGACACTCACCGATTTCGCATCAGGACATCTCTATTTCGGACTACATAAGTTAGCCAAGGGATGGGTGTTCAGAGAGTGGGCGCCTAATGCCACAGAGATATACCTCATAGGCGATTTCAATAACTGGCAGGAAACAGACAAGTTCAAACTCAAGAGAATAGAAGGCACTGACAACTGGGAACTGAAGATTGCCGAGAAGGCTATCAAGCATGGCGACCTTTACAAGATGAAGGTGAGATGGAATGGTGGCGAAGGCGAGCGTATACCTGCATGGTGCCGCAGGGTTGTGCAGGATGAGCAGACCAAAATATTCTCTGCACAGGTTTGGAATCCAGAGTCACAGTATGTATTCAAGAAAAAGAAATTCAAAGCCAACAAGTCGCCACTGCTCATCTATGAGTGCCATGTGGGCATGTCGCAAGATGCCGAGAAGGTGGGCACCTATAAGGAGTTTACAGAAAATGTGCTGCCCAGGGTGGTGGCAGACGGATATAACTGCATACAGGTGATGGCCATACAGGAGCATCCTTACTATGGTTCGTTTGGCTATCATGTCAGTTCGTTCTTTGCCCCCTCGAGCCGTTTCGGTACACCTGAAGATCTTAAGGAGATGATAGACACCGCACATAAATATGGTGTGGCAGTAATCATGGACATCGTACATTCGCATGCCGTCAAGAATGAGGTGGAAGGATTGGGCAATCTCTGCGGCGATCCCAACCAGTTCTTCTATCCTGGTGATAGGCACGAGCATCCAGCATGGGACAGCCTCTGCTTCGACTATGGCAAAGATCAGGTAATCCATTTCTTGCTCTCTAACTGTCGCTATTGGATGGAAGAGTATCATTTCGACGGATTCAGGTTTGATGGTGTAACATCAATGCTCTATTATAGTCATGGCCTGGGAGAGGCATTCTGTGGATATGGCGACTATTTCAATGGTCATGAGGACGACAATGCCATTTGCTATCTTACCCTTGCCAACAAACTCATTCACGAGATAAACCCCAATGCCATCACCATAGCTGAAGAGGTGAGCGGCATGCCTGGTCTGGCCGCCAAGTTTGAGGATGGTGGATATGGCTTCGATTACCGCATGGCCATGAACATTCCAGATTATTGGATTAAGACCATTAAGGAACTGAGAGACGAGGACTGGAAGCCGAGCTCCATCTTCTGGGAGGTTAAGAATCGCCGTCCCGACGAGCGCACCATCAGTTATTGCGAGAGCCATGACCAAGCACTTGTGGGCGACAAGACCATAGTGTTCAGACTCATTGATGCTGATATGTATTGGCATTTCAAGAAGGGCGACGAAAATGGCACTGTGCACAGAGGTATAGCCCTGCACAAGATGATACGCCTGGTGACAGCCTCTGCTATCAATGGTGGCTATCTCAATTTCATGGGCAATGAGTTTGGTCATCCCGAGTGGATAGACTTCCCGAGAGAAGGCAACGGATGGAGTTACAAGTATGCACGCCGCCAGTGGAACCTCGTAGACAATAAAGAGTTAGACTATCATTATCTCGGCGATTTCGACAAGGCGATGATAGAAGTGCTCAAGTCGGTAAAGAACATCCAGAATACCGAGGTGCGCGAGATATGGCATAATGATGGCGACCAGGTGCTGGCGTTCATGCGTGGCGACCTGCTCTTCGTGTTTAATTTTAGTCCCACCCGCTCATTTACCGACTATGGCTTCCTTGTGCCCACAGGTTCGTATGATGTGGTGCTCAATACCGATGCTAAGGAGTTTGGAGGAAATGGTTTGGCCGACGACACCATCACACATACAACCAATTACGACCCACTCTATGTGGCCGACCATAAGGAGTGGCTCAAATTGTATATTCCAGCCCGCTCGGCTGTGGTATTGAAGAAAAACTGAGGATGAACAAAAGAAATCATTATCTGGATGGCAGCACACTGCTCATGAGAGTTGTGTGTGCTGTCATCTTTATACTTTTTTCCGTACTTTACTTGTGGCGCTTTCAGGCTAATACTCTTGCCTTTAGCCAACATGTGCTCAGCCGTGGAGCCACCCATTACCAGCCCGTGGTGGGCACTGTGGTGATCACCATCGTGCTACTGCTGGTGGCAACAGCCATGCAGCGGCTGTCACGCCTGTGGCGCAACTTCCACTGGCTCGTATACATGCCGTCGATGCTTCTGCTCGTAATGCTCACAGATGTCAGTGCTGATATGGACCTCCATTTCTCGTTGCTCAAATGGTGCTGGATCATACCTCTGGTCATGACACTGTGGGGAGTGGGCGTGTTCTTTGCCCGCAATATCCAGGAGATTGAAGACCATGGTCATGTGGGACTCTTCGAACGCCCTATGTGGATCAACCTGCTCTGCATGTGCCTAATGATGATAGGCGTGGGATTGGCAGGCAATGGCAACAGCATTTTCCACTACACCATGGAGATAGAAACCAATATTCAGCACGGACGCTACGATGAGGCCATGAGGGTGGGGCGACGCAATCCCCATGCTGATGCCAATCTGACCATGCTGCGAACATACGTGCTTGCTCATCAGGGGCAACTGGGCGAACGCATCTTCACATATCCATTGAAGGCCTCTTCCTCAGACCTCGTGCCCGTAACGGGTCAGACAAGATGCCGTATGATGCCCACCGATAGCATCTATAGACTGCTGGGCGCCAAACCACTGAAGGGCATGACCACCGAGGCTTATCTTAGGGCATTGCTCATCACAGGGCAGGCCACACCTGCCGTAGCAGACTATATACTTACGGGATATCTCATTGACCGCAAGATAGATGCATTTGCCAAGGAACTGCCTAAGCATTATGCCATCAACGATAGTCTGCCGCGCCACTACCGCGAGGCGCTCGTGCTGTATAATCATATAAGAAGCAATCCCGTAGTGGTCTACCATAATAGCGTAATGGATACCGACTTTGAGGATATGCAGAAACTGGAGGCAAGATTCGAAAAGCGGTCTGCCAAAAACATTAATGTGTATGATAATTACGCAGGCACCTACTGGTGGTATTACGAATATGGGCATGGCACAAAACAATAAAACACTTGTGTGACCTATCTATACTGCTAACCTAATGAAATAACAAACCGAATAACTAACATATAACAAACCTAATAACTAACATATATCATAACGAAAAGGAATTGAATTACAAGTATGAAGAAAATTATCGTTTCTGCCTTATTGGCATCCATGGGATTGCTGCCCGCAGCAGCCCAGATTCCCACCAAATCAATCAAGTGGGATGAGAAAAGCCTGATCTTCGATGGCAAGAGAGTAGTACCCGTGATGGGCGAGATACACTATTCGCGACTGCCCGAGAATGAATGGAGCGAAGAGATAGAGAAGATGAAAGAGGGTGGCGTGACCATGATCGCCACCTATGTGTTTTGGAATCATATAGAAGAGCAAGAAGGTATCTTCGACTGGCACGGACAGCGAAACCTAAGGCTCTTCATTGAGAAATGCAAGCAGGCTGACATTCCTGTCATACTCCGCCTTGGTCCTTTCTGCCATGGCGAAGTGAGAAACGGAGGCATACCAGACTGGATGTTTTCCAAAGGATGCAAGATGAGAGAAGAAAACGAAACATTCATGTATTATGCCGAGCGACTATACCGACAGATCTTTACACAGGTGCAAGGACTGCAATGGAAAGATGGCGGCCCCGTGGTGGCAGTACAGTTTGACAATGAATATAGAGGCAAGGGATCATATCTCATGGCTCTCAAGAAGATAGCAAACAAGATTGGATTCGACCTTCCATTCTATACACGTACTGGATGGCCAGAACTGCGCACACCCGTTCCCTTTGGCGAGATGCTGCCACTGTATGGCGACTATGCCGACGGATTCTGGGACAGAAGCCTACAACCAACAGTGGGCAACTATTATAAGGCATTCAATTT
>JALFPC010000103.1 GCA_022782305.1 Prevotella sp.
CTCGCTCCGAGATGATGCTGTGTGATTATCTCCACGGCGAAATGGTTTTCCTTGATGTCTATGTCTGGGCAGTTTCTCACTGCCTCTATCAGTCCGCGCTGTATCTCTGCTCCAGTATCGTCGGCATGGTGCAGTATACGAAATTCAGAATGGCCACCTTCGCGGTGAAGGTCAAACTCGCCGTTCTCCTTGCGGTCGAAGTTTACTCCCCACTCCACCAGTTCCTTTATTTGCGCTGGTGCATTTCTAACCACCTGCTCCACGGCTTTTCGGTCGCTGATAAAGTCTCCAGCTATCATCGTGTCTTCGATATGCTTGTCGAAATTATCCACTTCGAGATTGGTGACCGAAGCCACTCCTCCCTGTGCAAATGAGGTATTAGCCTCATCAAGAGCCGACTTGCATATCATACACACTTTTCCTTTATGCGCTCTTGCTATCTTCAGGGCGTAACTCATTCCGGCAATACCTGAGCCGATGATGAGAAAATCATATTTGAACACCATAATGGTAATAATTTAATTTTTCCGCATGCAAAGGTAATAAAAAAATGCTATCCTTCATCACCTTGTGAGAGAAAATTTGACGCTCAGTCCAAAATCCTGCGTAGTAGTGGGGTAACTGCTACTTGAGAGCAGTGGTGTGTTGGTCTGGCGGTCATAATAAGCGCTCAGTGTGAGCAGTCTGCTCACTGTATAGTCGGCCATGAAAGAGAGTTTGAATGCCGAGTTGCCACTGCTTGCGCTGCTTGTCACCGTGGCAATGTCGCGTGTTATGGCAGCCTGCTTGCGCAGTGATATGTCGAGACGCAGGTTGAGGTCGTGGTTTACCCCTCCCTTTGTAGTGGTCTTGGCATTGTTTTTGTCTTTATCATTGTTGTTCTTCGTTCCCTTGCCGCCCTGCGCCTTCTTGATCTTTCGTGAGGTATTGGAGCCGAAGAGATTGAAATTGGATATCTTATATCCCATGCCTATCACCCAGTCTTTGCTCAATGCCTCGTTTACTTGCACGCTGGTAGTGCTGAGGGTTAGGTTGCGTGTGGTGCGGTATTCCACCTTGCATGTCAAGCCATTGTCGAAAGACACGTCTACTCCGAGCAGCGGCGAGAAGGCTTCGTTGATGCTCACAGTGCTCACATTATACATGCTACTGGGCACGGGGTTGCCAGTGGTGGCATCGGTGATGAAGCCCATGTCGCCCATGCTCTGCATCCATGTGCTAAACGAGGCATAACTGCCCACCGAATAGATGCTCTTGTAACCATGGTTGATGGATACGCTCTTGAACACATCTCTAAACCACGGCAACTTGCCCAAGCCTGTGTATTTCACTGTCCAGTTGGGCAGCAGTCGCTTGAGTGTGGGGAAGATATCGAGCGACCCACCTCCTGAGGTGTATGCTGAGAGGAAGGCAGGTATGAGCACGTCGGCACTATATTTGTTTACCGCGCCCAACTGCGGATTATATGCTGTGCCGCCGAGCTGCACTCCATTTGCATCAGTCATGCCCTGCGGGTATGTGGCGTTGGCATAGCGGGCCTGTACACGCTGCTGATATTGATCTATGGATGCACAGAACTTGGCAAAGGACTTGCTGTAGTATCCGTTGTTGGCATCGCCCATGCCCTCGAGAGCCGACTTAAGACTTATGGTAGTCATGGTAAACGAACCGCTGTGGGTGGTAGGCATGCTCTGATACATATATTGTATGCTCTTGGCCTTGTTTACATTGCGTGTGGCCGTGAGGTCTATCTTGAGATTAGCTACGGGTTCTACTGTCATTCTTATCTGCAGGTCTTCCTGCATGTTTGTAGAAGCTGGCGATGCCACACTGTCGTTGCACATGAGCCAACCGCGGTCGTAACTCTTGTTGATATAATCATCGCCGGTGAGACCGAATGCAAAGTCGAGACCTGGAGCGAGCACACTACCCGTATGCTGGCCGAAGGCATCACCCACATTGGGTATGAATCCCGGCAGGGTCATGGCATACTGGTTGCGGTAACTGATGTTTATGCTGCGCACCATCATGAGCATGCGTGCCACCTTGAGCGATGGGTTATACCACCACTCTTTCTCCAATGGCTGCTTGGGGGTAATGCTCACCTTGATCTTGGCAGAGTCGCCGCTGCTCGTTATCCTCACCTTGTTGTCGTCTACCACCTTGTATTTAACCTTATAGGGCTTGCCATCCTTGGTTTTGGCAGTCACGATGAGTCGCTTTGACTTCTTATTGTGTGTCACCACGAATGCTGTGTCGGGGAGCATGGTGAGCTCTCTTACGTATGTGTTTTTGTTGCGAGGCAACTTGGCATCGTCGCCCTCTTTCTTGTCCTTGCCATCTTTACCGTCTTTACCACCCTTGCCACCTTTCGTGTATAAAGCCTGGGCGTTAGCCAGACGTGGGTTTTGGAGTCTGGCGGGGGTATTTTTCTTCTTGCTCTCCTCATTGGCTTTCTTAAGGAACGGTATATGGTTATATAATGTCTCCATGTTGATGGTAGTGTTGACATTTAGGTTGCGGTTGTTGGCAATGGTGTTGCCCAATGATGTGCCGTCGTCCATCTCCGTGCCCCTCACCCATGAGTAAGTGGCATTATAGCTGGCATCTGCATTGAGCCAGTCGAAGATGGGCAGTTTGTTTAGAGGTAACTGGTATGAAGCTGTGAATGTCTGCTTATAGTCGAGTGGTGTGCCCCAGTGTCTGATGCTTGTCTTGACCGAGTCTTTCCATGCCTGATATCTGTCGGGATAGAGGTCTTTATTTATTGGTGTGTATGGTTCTTCTATCTCTGCATGTGTGGCCGACTGGAAGTTCATGTGCAGGTTTTTGGTGAGGTCCCATCTTATTGAGAACTCACGGTTCCAGAGGAATTGTGAGTTGAAGGTTAGGGGCAGACTGGAGTTTTCGGTGCTCTCCAGGTCTCTTTCTTGCAGTTCATAATAGCTTCGTGTCAGTTCGCTATTGAATGATATGGTCTGCGGCAGATAATTTAATCCCAATGCTTTGGGGAAATTGAGCCATTTGCTCTTTCCCTTGAGTTTTTTGAAGGGTTCAAATGTCTTGTATACTGGCGAATAGGAATAGTTGAGTGCTCCTCTCCACTGGTCTTCTTTCTCATACACGGTGGTTTCGCCGCTTGTTTGCCTATGCGAGTGACTATAACTGAACGAGAAGTTGGCAGGGTCGTATGGCATGGGGTGGCGCTTAGTCTTGATGCCCACTTTGACATTAGACAGTGAGAAATTGGTGCTGGTAGTCTTGGTCACCGCTATCGACTCTATGGAGTCTCTCTCATGACTGTCGGCGGCAGCATCCAGTGCGTCGTCGAGGTCCATATCGCTGTCGAGAGGGTTGTATTTCGGACTTGTCACCTCCTTGGTCACCGAGTAATATAGCGGTATGGTGACCTTGGCCTTGTCTGGGAAGAACTTGCCGAGGTCGAAATTGGCTGTCATACTGTATGTCTTGAAGTTGTCGGTGGAGCGCTGTGCAAGGCCTTCCTCCAGTCCTCCGAATCCGTCGCTCATATATTTTCCTGTCATATTGAATGAGCCGAAGTCAGACAACTGCATGTTGAGTGCTCCCGAGGCAGCCCATCCGCCCTTGTTGTTGAACTCGAGCAGACGCAGTTCGTTTACCCACACCTCACCAGATTTCTGCGCCGATGATATATTCCTCACACCAATGATCATGGTTTTCACTTCGCCCAGTGTCGGGTTGCCCATCACCGATATCTTGTTGTTTGGACTATCATCGTCATACTGTGCAAATGCCACGTTATACGATGCTGCGCCCATGGCCTTAGCCTTGTTTCGAGCCTTCTTCACCGCGGTCAGTTTGGTCAGGTCAATATCGAGCATGTTTTCTTCCGGCCACACCTTGCGGCAGTCGATTGCCGAGAAACGGTCATACCTGCCCTCAGGTGTGAGCTTGAGGGGTATCTCATATTCATAATAGTTGTTCTTATAGTCACTGCCCAAGCGAATAAACATCGCCAACTGGTTGTCTTGCAGGTTGGTATGGTCGTTGATCAGTGCATTGGCATGCACAAAGAGTTGCATGCGCTTATACTGTCTGAGGTCGAGGGTTGTATTCTTGTATACTCCTTTCGACTCACCTTTTGACAGTTGCTTCACGGTGAGGTTGAGGGCTTGCTCGTTAGACTCCACCAATTGTGGCTGCGATGGGTCGGTCACTCGGCTTATGCCTGGTGGCAGCACATAGTTTACTGGCACCTTGTCGTTGTGCTCTTCTATGTTCACATTGCTTGTCTCAAGTTGTCCCGTACTGTTGGCATGCCCGTCCAGGTTTTGCTCATACACGCGCCATTCGCCCCTCACCAGGTCGAGACTTCCGAATCGGAGCACTATGGGTTTCTGAAATGAGGTCAGGAACATGCGCATAAACCTTATTGACGAGAAGTCGTTGATGCTTCCCACCCTTTCGCGGTCGAGACTGTTGAGTGGTATTCTTATTTTATACCATTTCACTGTCTCCTTCTCGCCGTTGCGCAGTGTGGCCTTATATTCTCGTGTGTCCACGACATAGTTGTTGCCTATGTTGTTTTCGTTGAGATCTTCTGGTCTGATGCTCACGCGATATTGGAAATAGCGCTCGTATTCGTTGAGTGTATAGTCTTGGTTTATATCCTCCACATCTGGTGTTGTCTTGTATGATGTGTCGTAGCTCTCGTTGTTGTTGTCGTTGTCTGGTGAGTTGCCCTGAGGGTTGTTTATGTACTTATACCTCTCCAATATAGATGCTTTCCTTTCGTCGAGGTCTGTGCCGCGATAGTAGTGATAGTTGTCGCCTGCTGGGTCTTGCTGCCATGCTGTTCGTATACTGTCATTGGCAATGGTGTTGACCATCTGATTGAAGACCATATATGGTTCGTATGTCTTCTCTTCTGCGTCGGTCAGTCCGTTCAGTCCCACGTCTTGTTTCTCCCTTGCTCCCGTGGTGGTGGCAAAGGCGTATGTCTGTGTGGCCTGCACTGGTATCTTACCCCACTGTGTATACTGGAAACTGCTGGTACCGTCTACTGGCATGCCGCTCTCATAGAATTTCTTTCCGTCGCGCAGCACGTCTTCGCTCACCTCTCCGAGGTCTATATACAGGTCGCCGCCGTATGATGCAGCATCGCCGTTCTGTCTTGAATAGATGAAGGGGTCGAGCAACCAGAACTCGATATATTCGATGTTGGCGGCCTCAAAGTCGGTGGTTTCGAGTTTGCGCATCATTCCTCCCCATTTTGTTGATGGCGATTTGAGGTTGCCGTCTGATGCTATGTCGGTAGTGAAATTATAAGGTCCTCGCTCCTGCGGATAGTAGGCGAGGTTGAGTATCGACAGTGTGGATGTGGCACCATTGTATGTGCTCTGGTCGCGGTTTGGATATAGTTCGCTCACGTAAACCTCTCTGACATAATGATTTGAGAGTTGGTTGAGGTCGCTCTTAATATGTGCTGGAGTGAGGGTGCTGCTGCGGTATGTAAACAGAGGGTCAATGGTATACCAAGCCAGTCGTGCACGATTGAAGCCACTTGTCAACCCTGTTTTGTCGGCATGTTCGGCAAACATCGATGGCACACTTGAGAGCACCCACGACTTAGGGTCTTTTACGTCTATTCCATTTTTTGTATTTTCGAAATCGTCTATGTATGATGCATTGTCTTGAGTACCCTTGGCCTGCCCTGCAATGAGTTGGGCAAACTCGCCTGTGAATGAGATCTGCGATGGCTGTGTGAGATGCAGGAATGGTATTTTGTCGAGCATATTGGTCAGCCACTGGCTTTCTTTCTTCCAGTTGATGTTGGCTCCCCATAGAATATTGTTGAGGGGTTCGCTGCCCATTGAAACCTTTGAGGTGAGACTCTGCTCGCGCAACTGCTGGAAAGTACCGCCAATCTGAAAATCTTTCGAGAAATCATACTCCCAGTTGATGCCATACATAGACTTTCGCTGCATGCCATAGTCGGTATTGCTCTCCAAACTTACGTTTACAGCCGTGCCCGCGTCTATGATGCTCTGATTGAGAATGGTAACCTCGCCCATCGAATAGTCTACACTATAGTCGCTGCCCTCTGTGAGCACCACTCCTCCTGCGGTCACCACCACCGAGCCTTGCGGCACGTTGTATGCCCCGAGTGATATGACATTGGCTGCCGAACCCTTGAATTGTCCCGTCATCAGAAACTTGTTTTTCTCTGCTATCTGCTTGGCGGCAGTGCGTGTGGTGTCGTAGAGTTCGGTAAAGGCATAGTTGTCTGCCCTGTCAGCAGGCACACCTGCTTTCACCAGACAGTCCTTGAGATACTGTCCGAAGGGTTCGGCTGCTGGCAGGAATACGCATCCGTTTGATACGGTATAGCCTTCCACATAGTCGAAATATCCATTGGAGTGTGGTTTGTTGTTGTTGTCGAGCCTGTCGGCACCTAAGAGTTTCACCAGTGTTGTGCCCTTCGACTGCTGCTCTGGTATATAAGAAAGGTATACACCTGTGGTGTCGCTCTGGTATTTGATGTCGAGGCGAAACTTCGTCTTCTCCACTGTGGATGCGAGGTAATAGACGTTCTTCATCATCAGTCGCCAGTTGGCCATCATAGGACTATTGCTGGTGTTCTTGAGCGATTTCACATAGAGTGCCTCAGCGGTATTGGTATTGTCGGCAGCAAACTCACCCACCTGGTATGTTTGGCCGTTTAGGGTATACTCGTATGCCACTGCCAGCACCTGATCGGTCTGCAGTGTTGACTTTAGCGACACATATCCCAAAGCGCTGTTGAGGGTATACTCCGATGCGCTCAGCAGACGTGCGCTCTGCACTTTCTCATAGTCCACACCTCCTGTGAACCCTGGAATGCCGTCAAGCACCGAGTTGGTTTGGTCTATATCCCTGGCTCCTACGTATGTGGTCACCATCTGCTGATATTCAGCATTGGCGGCATTTCGGGGCGACACATCCCCTGCCCCATCCCAGAAGCTATTGGAGGGGCGACCCTCGCCCAAGTCGGTGAGTGCCACCAGATTGCGGGTGTTGGCAGTGGTCTGCGTCTTGTTGGTCACCCATATCTCCACACGTGTTATCTTCACTCCCGTGGTTAGGTTGGGCAGTGTAGACATGGCCTTGTCGTAGCGCTCGCGGAAATAATGGGCCAAAAAGAAATGCTTGTTTTCCTGATAGTCGGCCACATTGATTTCAAAGGGGTTCATCTGTGTTCCACCTTTCGATGATACGCTCTTGGATGATGACTTCTTCTGCGACAACACCGTCTGCAATTTCAGTTTGCCGAACTGCATGTCGGTGCGTATACCGAAGAGCGAACTGGCACCACGCACCAGAGAGTTGTTGGAAGGGAAACTCACGTTGCCCGCCTCTACAAGCTTTATAATCTCATCCTCCTTGCCCTCATAGCGCAACTTGATATTCTTGGTGTCGAAATCGAAGGTGGCATCGGTATTATAGTTGAGCGACATGTTTACCTTGTCGCCCACTTTACCAGTGAGGTTGAGATTGATCTTCTCGTCAAAGTCGAAAGTCTTTGTTTTCCTGTTTCTAATGGGCAGCGAGGGGTTGTCTATATTCTTGAATGTTGCGCCCAATTTGAGTTCCGCAGTACCCTGAGTCTTTATCCTCACGCCGCCTGGACCAAAGATCTTCTCTGCCGGTCCGAGGTCGAAATGCATATCGGTAAAGTCAAACTGGTCCTTGCCCTTGTTGGCAGCCTCCTCGGCATTCTTCTTCTTGAAGAATGAACTAATCATCTTCTTCTCGCTCCATGCCCTGTATTCTTCGGGAGTCATGATCAGCGGTGCGTTGAGGTATGAGTCGCCTATCTTGGTTCCAATAAAATACATGTTGAGCGAGTCGTCATATTCGGTGGTCTGCTTCACATTGTCTGGACTCTTGAGGTCAACGGATGTTGAGTCGAGGTCTTCCACTGTTACTGGCACCGTCTTCTTTATCTTCCATCTGGGATGCAGCAGCGAGTCGGGTATCTCCTCTTCGGCTGTCAATGACTTTGGTTGCGCCTTTGGCACGGGTTTGTTGTCTTTCTTTGGGACTGTTTTGTCGTCTTGCGAGCTGACCACCAGCGAGTTTACCATCAGCAGCATAATGAGCATGGCTATGACTCCCGCCCTGCCATTGAGTGCGGATTTAATCATTGCTGATATTTTGTGTGGCATGCTCATCTTATGCGTTTCTTTTGCGTATTACTATGATTGGCAAACTTTTGTGTGACTGATCATTTTATCTCCTTAAGAGCTCTCTTGACCACCTCTTCCACAGGTGCGTCGGGCATTTTCTCGAGAATGGCCATAACGGTCTTGGCAGAGGGAGCGGGAGAGAATCCGAGCATAGTAAGTGCGCTCACGGCCTCGTCTTTTACCTTGTTGTTTACAGGTTGTGTCATGCTACCTCCAGCGGGTATCTCTGCGACTATGCCGAGCGATACTATTTTGTCTCGCAGGTCAACGATTATTCTCTGTGCGGTCTTGAGACCTATACCCTTGATGCTTTTTATCATCCTCTCGTTGCCTGTTGAGATGCAGTGGCAGAGTTCGTTGGGACTCATAGACGAGAGCACCATGCGTGCCGTGTTGGCACCTATTCCCGACACTGATATAAGCAGCATAAAGAGTTCACGTTCTTTCTTTGTTGCAAAGCCGAAGAGTTGGTGTGCATCTTCTCTTATGGCCTCATACACATATAGTTTCACCTGCTTCTGGCTCTCTATTGCCGAATAGGTATTCAGCGAGATGCCCATGGCATAACCCACGCCGCAAGCCTCTACTACTGCCTCGGCAGGGTTCAGTTCGGCCAGTTCTCCTTTTATATAGTCTATCATATTTGTCTTGTTATATAATCAAATTTGTTCTATTATTATGATTATGTTGTTCAGTGGATTTCATACACCCCACCTATTTTAAAACGCACATATTATATAATTATTGCATTGCCACATGGTTTTTTATTGGTGTATACATATAAAAGTAGACGTTTGAGGAGAGACATGACCGCTGTAATGTTAGGAGGTGAGGCGACTCGCCGCACCACAGCTAATAATATAACAAATGCTGCAATGCTGCAACTGAAGCGTTGCGGCATTGCAGCATTTTTGCTTTGCAAATCAAATGTATGCAGGAAATTGCACTCTCACTACAGCTGCAATGACCTCGTCACATCAATTGTAATGGCAACCCAACAATAATTACTGTTATTACAACACAATAATTACCGTTATTGTTTGTCATTGCCTATTGATATTTTCACACAATGGGCATTTGAGTTATGTTCCGCAGTGCGGAACGTATGTTCAGCAGTGCGGAACATATATTCAGCAGTGCGGAATATAAACCAAACACAGTGTATGGTAACATAAATACAGGGTATTATGCTAACATATATGAAGTGTTTGAATTTTCTTCAACCGCTATTATACCAATGCCCTGATGAGGTCTTCTCTATTGCCCTCGAGCATGTCGATGACGGGTATCTCTATCATGGTATAGCAGCCGGGCTGCAGACGCATGGAAGCACGGGCCACATTTACCAACACCTGACCCGTGAGGGCGGGATTGTTGATACTCATGTTGAACTCCAAACGCTGGTTCTGGGTCTGACCGCTCACTCCCTTGCGCACCAAATTGACACCATGTCCCATGTCGCGCACGTCATCAACACTTTTTACCTCAAAGACATGAGTCTCATCGTGGGCAAAATAGGGGTCTGCCTTGATGGCCTTGGTCACCTCTTCGAGATTGGCACCCTCTTCGAGTTCCACGTATACCATGCGGCGGTGTATGCCCTCGCCCAATGGTATGGTCATTGACAGAGCATTGCGCACTCCTTCCTTGGAACGTACGCATACGCTGTGGCCCATAGACATGCCTGGACCGAAATTGGTATATGAGAGACCCTTTGGAGCCAGACTCTGCATGAGAGTGCGCACCACTGAGTCGGATCCTGGATCCCATCCTGCTGCTATCACGCTTACGGCATTGTTGGCCTGGCAGATGGGCATGAGGGTGGCCCTATAGTCGCATATCTGTGTGTGGATATCGAAACTGTCTACGGTGTTGATGCCCAAGGGGAGTATCTCTTTGGCATACTGCTCGCAACTGCGTGTCGGTGTGGCCAGGATGGCTACATCCACATCCTTGAGTTCGCGTATGTCCTTGACCACGGCATAAGGAGCGAGTTCGGCCGGTTTGTCGGCATCGCCATTTCTTCTTACTACTCCTGCCACCTCGAAATCATTGGCGGCCTCCAGTGCCTGAATGGTATAACGGCCGATGTTGCCATAGCCTACCACTGCTGCTCTAATCTTTTTCATTGTTTTCTTTCTTCTTTTTTGTTTGTGTTATGTATTATTATAGTTGATGCGTTTATTCGCCAGTGCTTACCACTGGTTGGGCTTTATCCTCGCTGCAGAGCACCACGAGAAGATTGCTTACCATGGCAGCCTTCTGGGCCTCATCCATCTTGACCACCTCGTCGGACTCAAGACGTTCTACTGCCATCTTCACCATCGAAACAGCACCCTCTACAATCTTTTCGCGGGCTGCCAGTATGGCTGTGGCCTGCTGGCGACGCAACATGACGGCGGCTATCTCAGAGGCATAGGCAAGATAATTGATGCGCGCCTCTATGATCTCTATGCCAGCCATTGAGAGGCGCTCGCTGAGCTTGGTTTCCAACTGGGCATTGATCTCTACGCTTCCGCCGCGAAGGGTGATGGTGTCTCCACTATCATCAGTGTCATCGTAGGCATAATGGCCTGCCACCTGACGCAGGGCGGCATCCGACTGCACCAGTACGAAATTTTCGAATGCCGACATTACATTGGCCACGCTCTGTCCCACGGTGACCTGGGCATTCTCGGCAACGCCTGTCAGTGCCATGGTCTGTGAGTCGATATCAAACATGGCCTTGTAGGTGTCGGCCACCTTCCATACAAGCATCACACCAATCATTATCGGGTTGCCCTCCTTGTCGTTTACCTTTATAGGTGCCACATCGAGATTGCGTGCACGGAGCGACAGTTTCTTGACGATGATGAAGGGATTGACCCAGAAATAGCCTGTGCGAGTGAAGGTGCCCTTGTATTGGCCGAAGAACATCATGACACGGGCTTCGTTGGGCTCTAATTGGATGAACCCTGCCCACACAAAAAATGAGATTATGCACAGCAGGATGCATACAGACATGAGCATATATTGCCCTTCTATGCCTGTAAATATTATGCCGGCCACAGAACCGAACTGCAACACGAGATTGAACAGCAACATGGCTATTCCATTGAGGGTCATACCTCTAAATTCATACTCTTTTGTTTCCATTTCTTTTGATACTTTTGGTATATTATTAAAATCATTAAGTGTTAATTTGGGTGTAAAGGTACAAACTTTTTTTGTAATGGCATGCATATTTGCGAAAAATTTGCTTTATATTGCACTTTGTCTTTGCTAATTGAAACAAATAATGTATCTTTGCATAACATTTTATCATCATTTCACTATCCTTGCCAAGGGTAGCGCACTTATGGCAAGGAGCATTTTGACTGGATTATGACAGAAAAGGACTATAAGGACAAGAGAATAGCGGTATTGCTGTCGGGGGGAGTAGACAGTTCGGTGGTTGTGTATGAAATGGCACGGCTGGGGCTGCATCCCGACTGCTATTATATCAAGATTGGACCTGAGGAGCAGGAAGAATGGGACTGCTCTTCAGAAGAAGACCTTGAGATGGCCAATGCCGTGGCCCATAGATATGGTTGCCGACTTGAGGTGATAGACTGCCACAGGGAGTACTGGGACAAGGTGACCAAATATACCATGGATAAGGTGCGCAGCGGATTTACACCCAATCCAGATGTGATGTGCAACAGGCTGATCAAATTCGGTGCCTTCGACGAAAAAAAAGGGCATGAGTATGACCTGATAGCCACAGGACACTACGCGCAGACCGAATGGATAGACGGCAAAAAATGGCTAACTACCAGTCCTGACCCTGTGAAGGACCAAACTGATTTCTTAGCACAGATTTACGACTGGCAACTCAAGAAAGCCCTCTTTCCCATAGGCCATTACATGAAAGGGGAAGTGAGGGCAGTGGCTGAGCGCGAGCATCTCATCAATGCCAAGCGCAAGGACTCGCAGGGTATCTGCTTTCTGGGGCGCATCAACTATAACGACTATATAAGGCGCTATCTGGGCGAATGCCCAGGGGATGTAGTGGAGAAAGAGACAGGCAAAATCATAGGCAAGCACCGCGGACTGTGGTTTCACACCATCGGACAGCGCCACGGACTGGGGTTCGGCGGCGGTCCTTGGTATGCCATTGGCAAGGATATGGTGAGCAACATACTATATGTGAGCCATGGATATGACCCCAAGGAGGCATACCGCAGGGTGTTTGATATCCATGACTTCCATTTCCTGACCGAAGAGACAGACATGGAGAGAATTACATTTAAAATTAGGCATACCCCCGAATTCCATCACGCAAGAATAGAAACGCTGGGCGAAGGAAAATACAGAGTATGGTCGGAGGATATGATACAGGGGGTGGCTCCAGGGCAATTCTGCGTGGTTTACGATCAAGACCACCACAAGTGCATAGGCTCGGCAGAAATAGACATGCAAACGGATGATATCCTAAACAACTTACAATAAGACAGGACTGACGTAACAAAACAGGACTGACGTAACAAAGCAGGGCTTGTGTCAAGAGGCAGGGCTTGTGTCATCCCTTGGCGCGGTATTTGCCCTCCTCATAGTCCTCCATCATGCTGAGGTATGACTGGTATCTGCTTTGCGATATATAATGATTGTCGAGGGCTTTGAGCACTGCGCATCCCGGTTCGTGAGTATGGGTGCAATTGGCAAAGCGGCAGTCTTTTGAAAATTCAAATATCTCCTTGAAATAACTGGTAAGTTCCTCAGGCAGTATATCAAAGGTGCCAAAACCCTTGATACCAGGAGTGTCGATGATATAACCACCGTTGGGCAAGGGTAGCATCTCGCTGAATGTGGTGGTGTGCATGCCCGTGTTGTGCGCATCGCTGATGTCGGAGGTGCGCAGGTTGGCATCGGGTAGCAGACTGTTGATGATTGTAGATTTGCCCACACCGCTATTGCCGCTCAGGGCTGTAATCTTGCCATCAAGCACAGGCAAAAGGATGTCGGCTGCCGAAGACCCATTAATGCCTTCGGTAGCCGACAATTCTATACATTGATAGCCTATGGTGTCATACAACTGCATCACGGCATGCTGATAACTCAACTCGCTTTCAGACAAGAGGTCGGTCTTGTTGAACACGAGCACAACAGGTATTGAATAGGCCTCGGCAGAAGCCAGGAAACGGTCTATAAACACCGTGGAGGTCTGGGGATAGTTGACCGTGACCACAAGCATGGCCTGGTCTACATTAGCAGCTATGATATGGCTCTGCTTAGACAGGTTTGAAGACTTGCGTATGATATAATTGCGCCTGTCGGATATAGCAGTAATGAAAGCCGTACCCTCTTGGTTGAGCAATATCTCTACCCTGTCGCCCACAGCCACGGGATTGGTGCTACGTATGCCCTTAAGCCTGAAATTTCCCTTCACCTTGCAGTCGACGATTTCGCCCATGTCGGTCTTCACCGTATACCAACTGCCGGTATTCTTGACCACCGTACCTGTCATCAGCTTCCTGATTATTTGTTGCCCACGGCTATACGGTCATAATCTCTTTCTCTTTGGCCTCGAGTAGTGTGTCTATCTGCTTGATCATCTTGTCGTGGATTTTCTGCAGATCATTCTCAGCATCCTTTTCGAGGTCTTCAGAGAGTCCGTCCTTAATGGCTTTCTTGAGTTTGTCCTTGACATCGGCACGCACTGTGCGCACCTGCACCTTTACACCCTCGCCAATCTTGTTACACTGCTTTGACAACTCGCGGCGGCGCTCCTCGGTAGGCACGGGAATGCCCAAACGGATAATCTCACCATTATTTTCGGGAGTGATACCAACATCTGAATCCATTATGGCCTTTTCAATGGCCTTTATCTGCTTCTTGTCCCAGGGGCGGATGGCAATGGACCTTGGATCAGGAGTACTGACGTTGGCCACCTGGTTGAGGGGCACCATGGAACCATAGGATTCCACCCTTATACCATCAAGGATGGCCACATTGGCCCTGCCGGCACGTATGCGCGCCAACTGCTCCTCTAGATACATCACTGCCATCTCCATCTTCTCTTCAGCAGCGTTCAATGTTTCTTTTACGTCTATCATACTGTTTTGTTGTTATTATTTTGTTTGTTCGCAATTTACAGTCGACAAATTTAAGTAATTATCCCGAAACTGCCAAATAAGGACAGATTTTTTTGTCTTCTTATGGCAAAAAAGGATGATTATCAGAGTGGATAGCCATCGAAGTCATACAGAACGGTAGAAAGATAGCGCTCTCCAGTGTCGGGCAGCAATGCCACTATGCGTTTGCCTTTGTTCTCTGGTCGCTTTGCCAGTTCCAGTGCTGCAAAGGCGGCCGCTCCCGACGAGATACCCACAAGCAGACCTTCTGTCTGTGCCAGTTGGCGACTGGTGCGGATGGCATCATCATTCTCTACATCTATGACCTCGTCAACAACATCCTTGTCGTAGTTGGCTGGCACAAAACCAGCACCTATGCCCTGTATCTTGTGTGGACCACTCTTGCCTCCGTTGAGCACGGGCGATGAGGCGGGCTCCACGGCCACTATACGTACGTTGGGATTATGCTCCTTCAAGCGTTTGCCTGCGCCAGAGATAGTTCCTCCCGTGCCTACTCCTGCCACAAAGATGTCTATCTGTCCTTCTGTCTGGCGCCATATCTCCTCGCCTGTGGTGAGGAAATGGCGTGCGGGATTGGCGGCATTTTCAAACTGCTGCAGTATCACTGCTCCAGGTATACTGTCGCGCAAACGTTCTGCTTCGCGTATGGCTCCAGGCATTCCCTCGGCACCGCTTGTGAGGCGCACCTCGGCACCATAGGCCTTTACAAGGTTGCGGCGCTCTACGCTCATCGTTTCGGGCATGGTGAGAATGAGTTTATAACCCTTTATTGCCGACACGAGAGCCAAACCCACACCAGTATTGCCGCTGGTGGGCTCGATGATGGTGGCGCCTGGCTTGAGCAAACCTTTCTGCTCGGCATCTTCGATCATAGCCAGTGCTATACGATCCTTGACACTGCCTGCGGGATTGAAATACTCTACCTTTACGGTAACTGCTGTTGCAAGTCCATGGACCTTTGATAGTTTGCCCAGTTGAACCAATGGGGTGTTGCCCACCAGTTCCAATAGATTTTGTGCTGTCATAAAATTATTAGTTTAGTTATGCATTATTTATACAACCGATATGATAATACGGCTCTTCTTCTATGATTATTTTTTTGTTGTCGGCATCAGAGATACAATGCGAGCTTCTCCTTCCATCGGGCATAAGCCTCGAGATACTGCGGTTGTAATGCTGGATTGGGTGCTATCATCGCCAGTTTGTCGAGACTGGCAAAAGCCTCATTGTGGTCTTTATAGATACCTGCTCCTATGCCCGCTCCCTTGGCTGCGCCTACGCTGCCATCTGTATCATAGAGTTCGATGGTGGCACCGCTCACATTGGCGAGAGTATCGCGGAAGATGTCGCTGAGAAACATGTTGGCCTTGCCAGCATGAATCTTATGGATGTCCATACCCATTTCTCGCATCACCTCCATGCCATAGCAGAAACTGAACACTATGCCCTCCTGAGCTGCACGGATGATGTGCGACTTATTGTGTTTGTTGAAGTTGATGCCATGCATCGAGCAACCTATCTCGTCATTCTCGAGCACACGCTCTGCGCCATTGCCGAAGGGGATGATGCTCAAGCCCTCGCTGCCTATGGGGGCCTGCGAGGCTAAGGCATTCATGTCGGCATATCCTATGCCCTCGGGAGCGATATTTCTGCGAACCCATGCATTAAGGATGCCCGTGCCATTGATACACAACAGTACACCAAGACGGGTCAGTTCGGCCGAATGGTTTACATGCGCAAAGGTGTTGACACGACTCTTCTTGTCGTAGTTTACTTCACCCAACACGCCATATACCACACCCGATGTGCCTGCTGTGGATGCTATCTCGCCGGGATTAAAAACATTAAGACTGAGGGCGTTGTTGGGTTGATCTCCAGCACGATAGGTAATGGGAGTGCCAGCCTTAAGGCCAGTTTCTGCCGCCGCCTCTACCGACACCTCGCACTGCATGCCAAAGGTGGGCACGATATCGGAGATAAGTGAATGGTTGAAACCATAATGGTTCATTACATCCTCGCTAACGCTATTGGTCTGATAATCCCAAAACATACCTTCGCTCAGTCCGCTCACTGTAGTAGTGGTCTGACCACTAAGTCTCATGGCCAGATAGTCGCCTGGCAGCATGATCTTATGTATTCTGGCATACAATTCTGGCTCGTTTGCCTTTACCCATGCCAATTTGGCTGCGGTGAAATTGCCGGGGGAATTGAGTAGATGCGAGAGGCATCTCTCGTGTCCAATGCCATCAAAAGCTTCTTCGCCGTAGGCCACCGCTCTCGAGTCGCACCATATTATCGAGTCGCGCAGGGTATTGTGATGCTCATCCACACACACCAGTCCATGCATTTGGTATGAAATGCCTATGGCGCATATCTCATCTCCCTTGGCACCTGCCTTTGCCATGATATCAGCCAGTGCCAACTTGGCATTCTGCCACCATAACTCGGGAGACTGCTCTGCCCACCCAGCCTTGACTGCGGTAATGGGAGCTTCACGATCGGGATAAAAGGCCGTGGCCACACACTTGCCGCTGTCAGCATCCACCAGTGATGATTTGACCGAGCTGCTACCTACATCGAAACCCAACAATAATCTGCGTGCCATTTTTTTATGCTTAATTTAGTTGTCTGTAATAATGTTTTGCTTATCATAAGTAATTGTGGATGCAAAATTACACTTTTTTTTCAAATTCAAACAAAAACTATAAGAAAAATGGTCAAATAATGATGTTAATAACAGAAAATGCTGTTTTTTAAGCATTTTTTTCCCATTTTCATTAAATTATTTAGAAATTCTTTTTATCTTTGTAGCGCAAATCAAATATACACATACTAACCTCGCATTGAGTTCGATTGCAGCAGAGGCTAAAAAAAATAGAGATTCATTATTAGAAAGCAACTTACTGAAAGATATATATATATTATTAGGAATTATGAAAAAGAAAATTTTAATCTTGGACGACAAGGAAACCATTGCCAAGGTCTTGTCCATCTATCTCATGAGCGACTATGACGTGCAATGGCTGCCAGACGGAATACAGGGAGTAAAATGGTTGCAGAACGGCAATTCTCCCGACCTTATCATATCTGACATCAGAATGCCTGGTATGAGGGGAGATGATTTTCTCGAATGGATCAAGCAAAACGAACTTTACAGCAATATCCCCGTAATCATGCTTAGCAGCGAAGACAGCACAAGCGAGCGCATTAGACTGCTGGAGATAGGTGCAGTGGACTATATAGTAAAACCATTCAACCCTATGGAACTCAAAATAAGGGTTAAGAAGATTCTCAACGACTAAACCTCTCGTATGGTCAATATATTGTATTTTGGCACCAATAGACAACTCCTGGATATTATTACACATATCCCAGGAAGGCAGGTTACAGCTTTTGAAACCGAGATAGAAACCATCAACCTCATACGCTCATGTGCAGAGAGGAAAGAACACGTAGTGGTAATGATGGACAAAACAAATGGCAAGAGCGACAGTGCTATAATAGCCAAAATAAAGGCTACCTTGAGGGATGCCTACATAATACTTATCTCCGGTGAGATGACCAGTGAAGAGAGAAAGGAATATCTCAAGAGCGGCATCAACGACACCATGGGCAATGATGTCTCGATGCTTGTGATCGACAAAAAACTGCAGTTTATCATCGACCGAGAAGACTTGCTGTTTGAAGATAACCAAGAGCATAAAACCGAGGTAGAGAGTTACCGCATACCCATGTGGAAACGCACCTTCGACATCATATTCTCATCAATAGCCATCATTCTGCTCTCACCGATATTCCTGCTCACCGCCCTGGCCATAAGGATGGAGTCGAAAGGACCAATCCTGTTTAAGTCAAAACGCGTGGGTACAAACTATCGCATCTTCGATTTCCTCAAGTTCAGAAGCATGTTTGTGGATGCCGACAAGAAACTGTTTGAACTGAGCAAGGAGCACAACCAGTATACATTGGCTGATGAAACACTGGAAGAAGACGACATACTCATTGGCGATGATGACGACGAACAGGAAAAAGGATTCGGTATGGACACTATGCTCATCGGCGATGACTACATAGTACCAGAGGAAGACTTTAACAGACAGAAAAAGGAAGAAAACGAAAACGCATTCGTAAAAATAGAAAACGACCCAAGAGTAACAAAGGTAGGAAGATTCATTCGCAAATACAGCATAGACGAGCTGCCGCAACTTTTCAATATTCTAAAGGGCGACATGTCGATAGTGGGAAACAGACCTCTGCCCCTGTATGAAGCAGAAAAACTGACCAGCGACGACAGTATAGATCGTTTTATGGCTCCAGCTGGACTCACTGGACTCTGGCAGGTGGAAAAGAGGGGCAACAGCGGTTCCATGTCTGCCGAAGAGCGCAAACAACTCGACATTTACTATGGTCAGCACTACAACTTCTGGATGGACGCCAAGATCATCCTCAAGACAGTGACTGCATTTATTCAGAAAGATAACATTTAATCCATATCTGTTTATTATGGAGAATATACTAAAGAAAACAATCATGACTATAGCCTGCGCAATGCTTTGTGGCAGCATACAGGCGCAATTGGACGAAAGCGGCATCAATGCAGGATTCTTTGACTCTGGAGACCCAGGCATACCCAACCTATCAAAGTTTCATCTACCCCCACTGGCAGTGTTGTTTGAAAACGCCAAGCAGAATCCAGAAATACTGGATCTCGACATGGCACAGAGATTGGCACAGGCTGAAGTGTCAAAACAGAAAAGGCATATCTTCTCATACGTAAAAGGACATGCCAGCTATAGTTACGGAAAAACAGACATGTGGGGCAACAACTCATCGTCGTATAACCAGATGATATATCAGTTCCAGGGTTCGGAGCAGAACTACTGGAATGTGGGTGTTGACGTGTCGGTGCCACTGGAAGACATCCTCGACCTCACCGCAGCCGTGAAACGCAAGCGAATGGAGGCTGAAAGCGCAAGGATAAAGAAAGACATTGCCTTCGACAAACTTAAACTGCAAATTGCTACTCTATATGTCAAGATTACCAACGATCTTGTGACGCTCAAGACAGCAAGCGAAAACGCAGCCTCGTTGCAGGGTGCAGGTGTGCTCAACAAAGAGAAATTCCACAATGGGGAAATCAGCATAAAAGAGTATTCTGATACCAAGACAATGGAGAATGAAGCAGTAACCGTATACCAAACATTGCAGACCACCATTGCCACAGATATCATCACCCTCGAAATCCTTACTCATACTCCTATCATCACAAACGTGACCACCGACGTTACACTCGACGAAAACGAGAAGATGAGCGAAAAGGACATAGCACGAGAAAACAAGGCCATGGACAAGAAAATAAAGAAACAGGCCGAAGAGGATGAGAAAGAACTCAAGCGACGAGCTAAAGAAGAGGAAAAGAAAGCCAAGGAAGAAGAGAAAAAGGCTAAAGACATTAGAAAGTGAAACAAAAGTGATATAGAATTATGGATACATTCAGATATTTAGTGCGATTCCTATACCGAATCAGATGGTATCTCGCCACACTGCCCCTCATCGCTCTGGTAGTGGCTTTTCTCTCGACGAGAAACATGGAACACAACTATGACACCAACACCACCATATATACTGGTATGATTACCAGTTACAACATAGAGGGTGGTTCGGGTGCAGCTGGCGGTAATCCACAGGCAAACATCAACAACCTCATGCTCATCATCTCCACCGACAATACCATACATGAGGTGTCGCTCAGACTGTTTGCAAGGTGTATGATGTATGGCAATCCCAACAGAGACAACAACTACATCTCTGCCGAGCACTTCCGCCAACTCAACGAAAGCGTGCCTACAGATGTAAAGGCGCTCATCAACCGCAACAGCGAGACTGCTACTTATGCTAATCTCAAGGCATATGAGAAGCCCATGCAGTCTAACTACGTGTTTGGCATACTCAACTACCACCCATATTTCGGTATCGATAATATCACATCGCGCCTAAAAGTATCACAACTCAGCGGTAGCGATATCATCAATATATCATACAGCGCCAACGATGCTGGTGTGGCTTACAACACCCTCGACATCCTCAACGACGTGTTTGCACGCCAATACCAGGATATCAGATTCGGCGAGACTAACAATGTAATCAAATTCTTCGAAAGAGAGGTGGGCAAAACCTATCGGTCTCTTTGCCAGGCAGAGGATGACCTTATCAAGTATAACATTGAAAAAGGTATCATCAACTATGGTGAGCAGACAAAGCAGATTGCAGCCATGGATGCCCAGCACAAGATTTCAGACAACAACCAACTCATGGATGCCACTACCTCAGAGGCACTCATCAAATACTTTGAGACACGCCTAGGCAACAGGGCAAAACTCATCAGAGCTAACAAAGAGTTTACACAGAAAGTGCAAGAAATATCACAACTCCAGTCGCGTATCTCAAACCTCCAATTCATGTCAGGAGAAGACAACAGCACCAATGGTCAGGCTCAGCTTGAACTTGCCAAGGCCCGCAAGGATATGGAGAGAGTGACAGGCGAAGTGAGAGCACTCACCGCTGATATCAATGCCAACTCAACAAGCACGGAGAATGGTGTGGCACCACAGGACATCATCGACCAGTGGCTCACACAGGTAATCAAAAACGTGCAGGTAAAGGCAGAACAGAGCGCACAGCATGTAATGAGAGAGAAACTCAACAATGAGTATCTCTACTTTGCTCCTATCGGAGCTACATTGGCACGCAAGGACAGACATATCGGCTTTATCGAAAGCAATTATATGGCTATGCTTCAGGCTCTCAACTCTGCTCGACTCAGACAGCGCAACCTGCAAATGACCACAGCCACACTCAGAGTGCTAAACCCACCGGCATACCCTCTGTATGCGCAACCTACCAACAGACCGATGATCCTCCTCGGAGCCTTTGCGCTCACATTCCTGCTCGTGGCAGTATATTTCTTCCTCATCGAACTCCTCGACCGCACATTGCGCGATCGCATAAGATCAGAGAGGATTACAAAGGTACCAGTGATGGGATGCTTCCCCAAGGAGAGCAACCTCAGATACCGTCGCTACAACAAGACTATCAGCGAGATGGCTCTCAAGCAACTGAGCAAGGCTCTGTTGCCTCATTTCAAGACTGGACAACAAAACGTGCTCAATCTGATATCTACCGACTCTTCAAACGGCAAGAGTTATCTGGCGCAGGAACTGGAGACATACTGGATTTCCATTGGCTTGCAGGTTAGACGACTCACCTACGATGAAGACTTCCTGGCTGAGGACAGCCGCTATCTGCTGGCATCTGACATCAAGGATCTCTGCTCGGATATCTTACCAGACGAGATAGCCATAGTGGAGTATCCAAACCTCAATGAACATCCAATGTCGCCAGCATTGCTCAACATGGGAACTGTTAACCTTATGGTGACACGCGCCAACCGTACATGGAAGGATGTAGACCAGAAGGCCCTGCGCGAAACAATCGAAATGCTTGAAGACAAGAGTACTCTCTATATGTATCTGACTGAAGCCAGCAGATATGCTGTGGAGGAATTTGTAGGACAATTGCCGCCATACACTGCATTCAAGAATTTTGTTTATAGAATCTCACAACTCGGTCTTACCGCAACAGAAAACGAGAGAGTGTAATGGAAGCATTACGCCTGCAAGATAACGGAGCTGCCTTTGGCAAGGGGGGAAGAACAATCATATTGTTCCTCCTCTTCTGCATTGGCCTCTATAACCTGACCCACATGGGATTGCCAGGACTGGCTGTGGTGTGTCTACTGCCAGTGATAGGTGTGTTCTTATACCTATGCCTACAGCGCAAGATGTTTTTGTTTTACGTCTTGCTGGTGGCCAACTATTTCGTTTCTTTTGCATCGAGAAGCGGTTTTCTACCCATTCCAATCTCGGCAGTAAACGAGATGCTCGAGGTGCTGCTGCTCATCCTGGCAATGATAGACACTAAAGACACATACCCATCATGGCTCATCAATACCATGTCGCTGGGTGTGCTCGTATGGGTTATCTTCACATGCTTGGAGATCTTCAATACCCAATGCGGAATACCTGGACTGGCTGGTTTCTGGTATACGGGGGTCAGACTGATGACCTTTCAGATAGTGTATGCCACCATAGTGGTGACGCTATATATCACATCGCCAAAGATGGTGAAACGATTTGTGTTCATTTGGGCTATATTCTCACTGTTCTCAGCATTTTGGGTTTGGAAACAGCAAACATTCGGCTTTACGGAAGGTGAGAAACGATTTCTGGTGAAGGCAGCCAAAACCCATATCCTCAACGGACTGATACGCTATTTCTCGGTGTTTACAGATGCTGCCAACTATGGTTGCCACATGGCAGCCGCCACAGCAGCTTTTGGAATAATCTCCATATACATCAAGACACGCAAACTGAAGATCTTCTATATAGTAACCTGTTTACTGTGCTGCTGGGCAATGTTTGCCACTGGAACACGTACAGCCATCTTTTGTTTAATTGCTGGCATTGGCATATACATCTTTCTGTCTAAGTCTGCCAAAATGGCTGTGCCAGTGGGATTATTACTCCTATTTATATATATATTTTTGGCATTCACCAAAATAGCCAATGGCAATGCTACCGTACGACGCATGCGCTCTGCCTTCAACAAGGAAGACGCATCGCTGGGAGTGAGAGAGATAAACAAGAACACACTCAGGAAATATATGAAAGACCTGCCGTGGGGAGTTGGCATCGGAGTGGAATATACCGACCTGTCTACCAACAACCAGAATAGGTATATTCTCATGATACCACCCGACTCGGAATATGTGTATATTTGGGTGCGCACGGGCAAGATAGGACTGATAGTGTTTATCATCTCCACACTTATAATGTTCTGCGGTGCTGCTTATAATGTGCTGTTCAGAATACGAGACCCCGAGATGCGGGGAATTTCAGCGGCATTCACGTGCGCCTTTGTGGCCATTCACCTTGGTGGATATGCCAACCAGATATTGCTCCAATATCCCAATGTAATTATCTTCTATGGAGGACTGGCACTGGCAAATGTCATGCCCATGCTGGAGAGAGAAGCAAGGAAGAGGGGAGAACTGCCCACCGAAGAAGAAAAATACAATCTGATTAGGGAGGAATAAAAGATAACACTCTGATTAGGGAGAAATAAAAGGTAACACTCTGATTAGGGAAGAATAAAAGGTAACACTCTGATTAGGGAAAAATAAAAAGTAACACAAAAAGCATAGAAATGAGTGACGAGACGAGGCGACAACCATTGCTGAGTATAGTAACCGTCAACTATAACGGCGGTGCTGTGACGTGCCAGTTGCTTGATTCTATCCGCAGATACCAACCCGATGCCGAGGTTATCGTGGTTGACAACGGTAGCTATGGTGATGATGTGAGCATGATCAGTAGTAGCTATCCCGAAGTTGTGGTGATAGCCACAGGAGAGAATCTCGGCTTTGCAGGTGGCAACAATGTGGGAATCAGGGCTGCACACGGCAGATATATCCTAATGATCAACAATGATGCCGAACTCACCGAGGGTGGCGTGGATGCCATGCTCAAGAGGATAGAGCAAGAGGACAACATTGGACTGGTGAGCCCCAAGATCCTATTTCACCATCAGCCTGGCACTATTCAATATGCTGGTTTCACACCTCTTTCCCCCATCACCCTTCGCAACAATGCAATAGGCTATGGCACCCGCGATGAGGGTCAGCACGATACTCCTCACCCCACTCCATACGCCCACGGAGCAGCCATGATGGCGAGCCGCAAGGCTATTGAAAGAGCGGGACTGATGCCAGAGGATTATTTCCTCTATTATGAAGAGCTCGACTGGAGTGTGATATTTAGCCGAAAAGGCATGATTAACTACTATGAACCGCTCACTATAGTGACACATAAAGAAAGTGCCACCACAGGAGCCGACAGTCCGCTAAAGGTTTATTATAATACTCGCAGCCGACTGATCTTTGCATACCGCAATATATCCCTGCCCGCTCGCTGGCTGGCATACTTATATTTAGGTATAGTTGTGGCAACAAGAGATGTGGTGCGCTATTGGTTCAAGGGACGCAAAGACATGGCAAAGGCAGTGGTAAAAGGCATCTGCTCATTTGCCAGATACAAGAGACTGGAGAGTTCGAAACTCGAAAAATAACAAAACGATTGTTATATGGAATATTGGTGGATATTATATATTATTGATGGACTTCTGTTTCTGGCAACAGCATTAACAGTGGCATATATGACAGTGTTCAGCATTGCCGCCATGTTTGGCAAACGATCCAAGATTAAGGCAGCCAAGATACAGAAACGCTTTATTGTGATCATTCCTGCATATAAGGCAGACCATGTGGTGGAAAAGACCGTAAAGGCAATACTCGGACAGACATACCCTCAGCGGCTCTTTGATGTGGTGGTTATATCAGACCATCAGTCGGAACTGACCAATTTCAAACTCGCCCAGTATCCTATCACTTTGCTCACACCCAACTTCAAATACAGTACTAAGGGCAAATCACTGCAGTATGCCATCAAGAACCTGCCAGAATTCAAGATCTACGATATCGTTGTTATTCTGGATGCCGACAACCTCGTGCTGCCCGAATTCCTCGACGACATAAACAATGCATACCAGGATTCAGGCACCAAGGCAATACAAGCCCACCGCATGTCTAAGAACCGCGATACGGCATCAGCACAATTAGATGCCACCTTTGAAGAGATAAACAACACCATATTCCGCCGTGGGCATATAGCCATGGGGCTCTCTGCAGCCACGGCTGGCAGCGGTATGGCCTTCGATTTTCAGTGGTTTCAAGCCAACATCAATAAGATAGACGCGGCATGGGAAGACAAGCAGATAGAAGCACTGCTCATGCGCCAGCATATTTTCGTAGACTATTTCGATGATATCCTAGTGTTTGACGAGAAGACACGCGCCACTGACGATTTCAACCGCCAACGCCGCCGCTGGGCAACCACACAGTTCCACATGATAATGTCCAATATCCATTATCTACCCTCGGCCCTTTTCAACAAGCAGTATGACCTCATAGACAAGATATTTCAGTGGATGCTCATCCCTCGCACCGTCATGATGGGTATCATAGTGCTTATGGGAGCCATCCTACCGTTTGTATACATGACACTGGCATTGAAATGGTGGTTCCTATTTGGATTTGTGCTCTTCGTCTTTGCCGCTGCCACCCCCGACTATCTTGTGACACCGCAATGGGAAAAAGCATTTCTCAAGTCTCCACTGATCATGCTGTCGTCTTTACTTAACATTGCCAAAATAGCAAAACGCAAGAAGAAGTTCGTAAACAAGAACTGACGGTTCCAACGCATTATGAATCAATAAATCAGCAAAACTACATATCTACATATAAAAAGAAACCTACAACACCAGCAACCTATGTTTTTGCAGACTATCCATATAATCGAAATAATCATCTGGGCAATCATGCTGTCGTCGGTGGCCTATGTCACCTTCTTTGCCATGGCAGACCTTGTGAGACGCATACGTCTGCACATGCGTCGCAACCCCTCTACAGCAGATATAGATATTGCTGATGCTGACATGCCTCTGGCCCGTTTCCTTGTGCTATTTCCTACCTATTCAGAAGACAAGGTTATAGTATCATCGGTAACGTCATTTTTAAACCAGTCATACCCCAAACACCATTTTGACATTGTGGTGATTTCAGACCATAACAGCGATGAGACCAATGAGGCACTTGCCAAACTGCCCATCATTACCCTCAAGCCAGTATTCGAAGAGAGCACCAAGGCAAAAGCGCTGCAATACGCCATTGCCAACACACATGGCGACTATACCCATGTTGTAATCATGGATGCAGACAATATTGCCGACAATGACTTCCTCAATAAACTCAACACATCATGTCAAAAGGGTTACAAGGCCATTCAATGCCACCGATGCGCCAAAAACGGTAATACGGGAGTGGCTGTGCTTGATGGCATAAGCGAAGAGATAAACAACACCATATTCCGCTCGGCACATAATGCCATCGGGCTGTCGTCGGCACTCATCGGTTCTGGCATGTGCTTTGACTATGCATGGTTTGCCGCCAATGTAACCAAGTTGCAAACAGCAGGTGAAGACCGCGAACTGGAACGTATGCTCATCTCCGACCATATATTTGTAAAATATGAGGCCGACATACCAGTATATGATGAGAAAGTGAGCGACAAGGAGAACTTCCGCCATCAGCGGCAGCGTTGGCTGTCGGCACAGACCAATGCCCTTATCACCATGCTTCCCCGCCTGCCCCATGCCATCATGCGCGGCGACATCAATTATGTAGACAAGGCACTACAGCAGGCTTTAGTACCCCGTTCGATGCTCATTGTTATTCTCGTGTTTTTCAGTGTAGTGATGGTAACGATGGTGCCCGTATGGTCAGCCAAATGGTGGATATTGCTCATTGTGCTGATTCTATCGCTTATTGTGTCGATACCCAAGAAGATGCGGGGCCAGGCAATGTTTTCCAATATCAAGTTGATGTTTCAGTTGGTGGGTAGCCTTTTTGCCACCCTCCATCACGTGAACCGCAAAAACAAAACCTTTAACCATACACGTCACGCAGGAGAAGGATGAAGATACTATTTTATGCCGACACGGTGTTTGGCTACGGAGGTGTGCAGAGGGTATTATCTGTGGTGGCCAAGTCTCTTGCCGCTGAGAATGGCAAGGGCGTAGGTTTGTCCAACAAGGTTGACATCCTCACCATTGACAACGACAGCCATGTAGACATCTACGGATATAAGCAGACCCCCATCACATTCAAATACATATCCTATCACACTCCCCACGATCTTCAGTACTACTGCTGCAAGGCCGCGAGCATGGCATACAAGAAATGGTTGCCACACAACAGCCTCACCTCATGCCTCTATGCCCGCAGTTTCTTTATGCCCAGATACAAGCGCATGCTTATAGACACTATCAATAGTGGTGGATATGACGTGGTGATAGGAGTGCATGCCTTTCTTTCGCTCCATCTGGCCTCCATACGCAAGCACCTGAAGGCAAAGGCAGTGATAGGATGGATGCACAACAGTTATTATGCTTTGTTTGAAAAGGAGCGTCCCTACCTGCCTGGACTACGTCAGTTCTTTGCCGATATGATGATGCGCCTTGATGATGTGGTGGTGCTCACCCAGTCAGATGCAGATAATTTCAAGTCTCACCTTGGCATCAGCGCCAAGGTAATTAATAATCCTCTCACTCTTGTGCCTCATGGCAAGGGGAATGCAGGCAACAAGAAATTCCTTGCCATAGGACGCTTCTCGCCCCTGCACAAGGGCTTTGACATCCTACTCAATGCCTTTGCCCTATTTGCGCGCAGCAATAGCCAGTGGACTCTCGAGATAGTGGGAGAAGGGGAAGAGGAAGGCATGTTGCGCGACATCATTTCTCGAAACAATCTTGGCGAGCGTGTGCAGATAAGTCCGTTCACCCCCCACATACAAAATCATTATGCCTCTGCCAGCATCTTTGTGCTCAGTTCACGATGGGAGGGGCAACCGTTGGTTCTCGTGGAGGCCATGTCGCACGCACTGCCCGTCATATCATCAGACATACCCGTATCATGTGAATTTCTCGAAGGTAGCGGCGCAGGTATTCTGTTTAAGTCAGAAGACCCCGAGAGCCTATCTGATGCGATGATTAGGATGGCATCAGATGAGCAAACGTTGAAAGCGATGTCTGAGACGGCACTCCAATATGCCAAGCATTTCAATCCAGACAATATCAGCAAGCAATGGATGGAACTGCTATCTGCACTTTCTTTGGCGATAAGTCCCCGTCTTATTTAAGTCGCTGTGCGGCATCATGTATGAGTTCCGTCACTGTAGGGTGTATAAATGTGGTAGCCATGATATCAGCGATAGTAGCATTGTTTTGCATGAATATGGCAGCAGCCTGAATGATGTCGGCAGAATGAACGCCATAGGCATGGCATCCCACTATGTTGTTGCCCACGGCTAACACCTTGAGCATACCCTCAGGCTCTCCCATAGCCATCACACGGCCATTTGAGCGGAATGGTATTTTGACAGCGCGATAGTCGGCTCCTTCAGCCTTGAGCATATCCTCAGTGGCCCCCACTCCAGCAGCCTCTGGTATTGTGAACACGGCGTAGGGTACATGGGTGGGCATAAGGTCGGCAATGGGTTTGTGTTCACCAGATATGATTGCCTCTGCCACTGCATGTCCCTGCATGGTAGCAGCATGTGCGAGCATCACCCTGCCATTCACATCGCCAATGGCAAAGATATGGTTTTGCGACGTGCGGCAATAGTCATCCACTACTATGCCCTTGGCGTTATACTCCACCCCAGCCTTGTCGAGATCAAGAGAAGATATATTGGGGCATCGACCCACAGCCACTATGACACAAGAGGAATGGAACACGCACTCCTTTCCCTTGCATTCGCATATCACATCACCATTTGCGGTGACATTCTTGACAGCAGTCTGCATTGAGAACTCCACACCGCGTTTCTCGAGCGACTTGCGCAAGCGTTTGGCTATGTCGCTGTCGCATGCTGGCAGACATTCCTTGAGAAATTCCACCACCGTAACCTTGGTGCCGAGAGCAGAAAAGACGCTTGCAAATTCCATACCTATCACTCCAGCGCCGATGATGAGCATCTCGGCGATGGGTTCGGCATGAGGAGTCTGAAGGAATTCAGTGGGCGAGAGAGCCTCAAAGGGCAGGCGTTTGTCTGCCGACCCAGTGGCAATGATTATTGTGTCTGCTGTTATCTCCTGCTCGCCAACAACTACGGTATGGGCATCCACGAAACGGGCATCTCCAGCCAGCACTGTGAGGTTGGGCACTGCCGAAAGCATGGCAGCCACGTCGCCACGCAATCCTTCCACCACTTCTCGGGTTCGCTCAGAGGCTTCCTGAATCGTGGGTATGGGCAATGAGCGTCTGCTCATCATGAGAGCCTCGGCAGCACTGGCAGCCAGACTCTTGGTTGGTATGCATCCACAGTTGAGACACGTGCCTCCAAGATGCTTTCTCTCTATGAGCACCACGCTGCGCCCCTCCTGAGCGAGACGCGATGCGGTGGGATAACCGCCTGGTCCCCCACCTATCACGATAATATCTGTATTCATGGTTTCACTAAAGAATAATTGAATACTATGGTCAAAAAACACTTACTTGAATGTGAGCACCATTTGCTTTGCAGCCAGCACGTCGTCAACACGTCTGATTGGAGTATCGTGCGGTGAAGACTTAACATCCTGCGGAGTCGTTTTGGCCTCTATGGCAATATTTCTCATGGCCTTTATGAATCCGTCTATTGTCTCCTTGCTCTCGCTTTCGGTAGGCTCGATCATGAGCGACTCATGGAAAAGCAATGGGAAATAGATTGTGGGTGCATGATATCCATAGTCAAGCAGTCGTTTTGCCACATCCATGGTGGTCACGCCTGTAGACTTGTCGGCGAGTCCGTTAAATACAAACTCGTGCATGGCCATGCGGTCATGAGGCAGTTCATACACATCCTTGAGCGACTGTCTGATATAGTTGGCATTGAGTGTAGCCATGGGCCCCACATTGCGCAGGTTCTCCTTGCCTAACGACAGTATATAGGTATAAGCGCGCACCAGCACTCCGAAGTTGCCATGATATGGACCTACGGAGAATGACGTTTGGTCGGGCAGCAGATTGCCCAGTCCCTTGCGCACTCCCACTGGTCCTGCGCCTGGTCCTCCTCCTCCGTGTGGTGTAGAGAATGTCTTGTGTAGGTTTATATGCATCACGTCGAACCCCATGTCGCCTGGTCTGCAAACTCCGAGCATGGGGTTTAGGTTTGCACCGTCATAATACATCAGTGCGCCACATTCGTGCACCATCTTTGTTATCTCGGGTATATCCGTTTCAAAGAGTCCGAGAGTGTTTGGGTTTGTCATCATCATGGCAGCCACGGTATCGTCGAGCAACGTACGCAGATGTTCCACGTCTACGAGTCCGTCGGCATTACTCTTCACTTCCACCACATCGAGTCCGCACACTGCTGCCGATGCGGGGTTGGTGCCATGGGCCGAGTCTGGCACTATCACCTTGGTGCGTTTTGTATCGCCACGGCTTTCATGATAGCGGCGTATCACCATCAGTCCCGTAAGTTCACCATGTGCCCCTGCAAAGGGATTGAGAGTGAAGTCATCCATGCCCGAGATAGTGCACAGCATCTTCTTCAGTTCGTCGCAGAGCTGCAGCGCTCCCTTGCATGTTTCTTCGGGTTGTAGTGGATGCAGTGAGGTAAACATGTGATGTGCAGCCATCTCCTCATTGACCTTCGGGTTATATTTCATTGTGCACGAGCCCAGCGGATAGAATCCGTTGTCTACACCGAAGTTGTTGCCACTCATGTTGGTATAATGGCGCACCACTGTCAGTTCGTCGCATTCGGGCAGTTGTGCATCTTGAGCCCTGCATATCTCTCCTGGCACCTGATAGTTGCCGAAATGGTTGGCAGGCAGTCCATATCCCTTTCGTCCGGGATGTGAGAGTTCAAAAATCAGATTTCCATATAATTTGCTGTTCATAACTAAGTGGTGTTTTTTTCTACAAATTAGAATTTGATTTAATGATCTCTATGAGGCGGTCCACCTCCTGTTTGGTACGTTTCTCTGTCACTGCAAACATGATGGTATGCTCGTCCACCTTGATGCCTCCAAAGATGCCATTGTCTATGAGAGTCTGCTGCAACTTGTCAACATCCCCCTTGTAATCCACGCAGAATTCATTGAAGAATGTTTGCTGGAATGTGGGTGTGAAGAGTTGTGTGGCAATGAGTTGTTCGTAGAGGTAATGTGCTCCGGCATACGACAGTTGCGCGGCTTCTTTCAGTCCTTCCTTTCCCATCACAGACATATATACTGTGGTATAGAGTGCCATGAGGCTTTGGTTGGAGCATATATTAGATGTGGCCTTTTGTCTGCGTATGTGCTGTTCGCGTGCCTGTAGGGTGAGCACAAAAGCCCTTTGTCCCCTGCTGTCTTTGGTCATGCCCACCACACGTCCTGGCATCTTGCGCACCAGTTTTTCTGTTGTACACATATATCCTACGTATGGTCCGCCAAACGACATTGGTATGCCGAGACTTTGTCCGTCGCCCACGGCGATGTCGGCGCCCCACTCTCCTGGAGTCTTGAGCAGTGCTAAGTCGAAGGCCACGCTGTTGATGGCCAAGAGGGCTTTATGCTGGTGTATGGTGTCGGCAAATCCAGTATAGTCTTCTACTATTCCAAACCTGTTTGGCTGCTGCACCATCACTCCAGCCACTCCTCCCTGCTCAAGCATTTGTGCCATGGTATTGCTGTCGGTGACTCCGTCTTTGGCTGGCACTATGTCTACCGTCACTCCATGGAAATGGGCGTATGTCAGAATAACGTCTAAGATCTTTTTGTCTACTGTTTCCGACACGAGATAGCGGTTGGCTTTTTTGGCATTTGCTATGCTCATGAGCATGGCCTCGGCCGATGCTGTAGTACCGTCATACATGGAAGCATTAGACACGTCCATACCAGTGAGACGTGCCATCATGGTCTGGTATTCAAAGATGCAGTGCAGTGTGCCCTGTGATATTTCTGCCTGATATGGTGTATAGGATGTTAGATACTCAGAGCGGCGCACTATGTCGGCCACCACGGCAGGAGTATAGTGGTCATAAACTCCTGCACCGGCAAAGCAGAGCAACTGTCGGTTGGCGGCACCCATACTGTCTATGCGTGCCCTCACCTCCATTTCGCTCATTCCTTGGGGCAGATCATAATCGCCCTTGAATCGGATGCTTTCAGGAATGTCGGCATACAACCCGTCGACATCAGAGCATCCTACGACAGACAGCATCTCACGTATGTCGTTGTCGCTTTGTGGAAGATATCTGTGAGACATATTATCAGTGTTCTTTGATATGAGTTACAGTTGATGATATGCGTGTCATATTGGTTGTCAGTGTGCCTCTCTTTCGCATAATTCGGCATAAGCCTGTGCGTTCATGAGGTTGTCGAGTTCTGTCATATCGGCAATCTTCACCTTGATGATCCAGTTGGCGAAGGCATCGCTGTTGATGAGTTCGGGAGTATCTTCGAGTTCGCTGTTAACCTCAACCACTACTCCTGTAACTGGCGAGATGAGGTCGCTGGCTGCCTTTACGCTCTCCACGGCACCGAAGTCAGAACCGGCTTCCACGTCATCATCCACTTCGGGCATGTCTACATAAACCACTGTTCCGAGTGCATTTTGCGCATAGTCAGTGATGCCTACATATCCATACTCGCCTTCTACTCTTACATACTCGTGCGACTCTGAATAATAGAGTCCTTCCATTACATTTGCCATAGTTTTATTGCTTTTATTGTTATTGATTTTTAGTTAATTTATTTCATTGGTTATTGTCTGTATCGGGTGATTTAATTATTTGCAGTGGTGCTGCCCGTCATTTCTTGTAATGCTTGTCATAGAAGCGTTTCTTTACCACTGTTCCGTCAAAGGTCTTGCGCCTTATCTGCACCTTCAGCGGTGTGCCCAGTTTGGCAAAGGTTGCATCCACGAGAGCCACGCAAACGCTCTTCTCCACCGAGATGAGTCGGTATCCTGTGGTCACCTCTCCCACTGCGTTTCCGTCGGCATCGAGCACCGTATATCCATGTCTTGGCACGGCCTTGTCGGCGAGTTCTATGCCCACCAGTTTGCGGCTTACTCCTTCTGCCTTCTGTTGTGCCAGTGCCTCCTTGCCTATAAACTCCTGTTTGTCGAGTTTGCAGAACATGCTCAACCCAGCCATCACGGGAGTGATGTTTTCAGAGAGTTCGTCGCCATAGAGTGGCAGTCCCACCTCAAATCTAAGTGTGTCGCGGCATCCTAATCCGCATGGCAAGCATCGTTTGCTCTGCATGAGCTTATCCCAGCATTGGCGTATGTAGTCATGGCTGCCATAGATTTCAAATCCGTCTTCGCCGGTATATCCCGTGCGGCTTATTATCACGTCGCCCACGGTCTTGAAGGTATAGAACACGAGTTCGGCGCATTCAATGCCGAGCACCTCTGTCACCACCTGCTCTGCCTCTGGTCCTTGCACGGCTATCTGTCCGTATTGGTCAGACACGTTAGCGGCATCCACGTCATATCCCTCGAGATGCTCTGATATCCACTGCCAGTCCTTGTCTATATTTGCGGCATTGATCACGAGGAAATAGTCATTGTCTGCCATCTTATACACGAGCAGGTCGTCTACTGTTCCTCCGTTGTCATAGAGCATCATGCCATACTGTATGCCTCCGGGCTGCATGGTAGTCACGTCGTTGGTGAAGATATGGTTTACAAATGTCTGCGCATCCTTGCCTTTCACCCTCACCTCACCCATGTGAGACACATCGAAGACTCCGCAATGGTTTCTCACTGCATTGTGCTCTTCGATTATCGACGAATACTGTATCGGCATGTCAAAGCCGCCGAATGGACTGATGAGGGCTCCCAGCTCCTCATGCTTGTCAAAAAGACATGTTCTCTTGTTCATATTGTTATATAATAAACGTGGTTGTAGTTATTGCTTTCTTGCGTCTGCCGCCCCTATGATCATCTCCACCAGTTCGGGTCTTGAGAGTCCCACTATCACGCTGTCTACATTCTCTGTCAGCGCTGTGCGCACGCATTGTCTGTCGAGTTTCACTCCCCTAAGGGGTTTTACTATGGCAGCATCCATATCTCCTGCCAAAAAGAAGTCGCCCATGATATTGATATCGGCAATGGTGTCGTTTTTCATCTCTATGCGTATGTCGAAGTCGCCCACACCGTCTATGCGGCACTTGCGGCTGATGGTATACTTGGGATTGTTTCCATAGATGAACTCGTCTGAGAGGTATTGGCGTTCTATCTCTTCTATCGCCTCTATGTCGCTTTGGGTCAGCCTGAGTTCGCTGTCGCAGAGATTGTTTTTCACAAAGAGTTTAAACTCGTCTATCGAGATGTCTGTATAGTCTTTGAGCAGTGCTATGCGCTGGCGCACGCTTTCCACACCCTTGCTCACCAGTTTTTCGTTGCTTGGCGTGATGGCTCCCACCATGTTTGCCATGTCGGTGTCATAGAGCATGGTGCCATGCACTATACTTCGTCCGGGTATCTTATAGAAGGCATTTCCCGACACTTTTCTGTCGCCAATCAGCACATCATTGCGTCCGCTGGCCTTGGCATCCACACCCAGTTGGCGCAGCACCCTCACCACCATGTTTATATATCGGTTGTAGGTGAATCCTACCGAGTCGTCGCCAGTGATATACGAAAACATGATATTGCTTAGGTCGGCATACACGCATCCTCCTCCGCTCTTTCGCCGGTAGGTCATAATATTATGCTGTCGGCAGTATTCGAGGTTTACTTCATTTTCTATCAACTGGTTTCGCCCGAATATCACGCTGGGGTTTACCTGCCACATAAAGAAATAGTCGGTGGCTGGCTTGCTGCGGGCCACATACTCCTCCATAGAGAGATAAAAGGAGAGTCGTCTGACGGGGTTGTCAGCTGATATTATCGGGTCTTTATCTGATAGCGAAACATACTTCATATCATGGATCTTACTTTGTGCCAACATCTATTATTTCGGCACCTCTGTATTTATATTGCAAATATATAACATATTTGTCTAACCACCAATTATTTTTAGCAATTTTTGTTCTAAATCTTTCAGAAGTGGCATATCCACTCCTGCGGAGGCTGCTTCTTGTATAGGTCTGGTGTAGAGATAATACACTTCCATAGGTCGATGATAGTCGTGGTCGAGTTTCATGCTGGGCGAATATGGCACCATAGCATCGGTATTGGCTATCATCTTGTCGGCAAAGGCTTCATCGATATTTTCCACTCCCAAGGCATTGGCAGCCATCACCACCTCCATCATCTGTGCCTTGATGAGGGTGCGGGTGGAGGCATCGGCCAACAACTGGTCGGTCTGGGCATTGAGTACCACCGACATGCCATTGAAGGGCATATTCCACACAGCTTTCTTCCATCTGGCCTCTAAATAGTCCACATCAAAGGCTTTCACGCCTGCCTTGTCAAAGTCGGCTATCAGTGTGTCTATCACTGGTTTTGGTGCAGAATAATTACCTATATTGATATTTCCATAAAAGAGATGATCCACAATGCCTGGTCTGGTCTTGTTGCTGCAGATGAAAGCAAGACCGGCTGCGAGCCAGGCATCAGGAAAGAGTTTTTCCACGTCTGGTTCTATGCCTATTCCGTTTTGTATCATCAGTACGAGGGTGCCAGGGTTCAGTAGTGGCGCCAGCAGTTGCCTGAGCAGATGATTGTTTGTGGACTTGAGTGCCACTATCACCACATCCACCTTCGGCATCTCTTCCACATTATTATATATATTGGGTGCATCAAGATGGAAATCGCCATTGCATGAGTTGACCTGTATTCCATGCTGGCGCACATAATCATAATCGCTGTGCAGCAGGAAATGCACATCAAAACCAGCATTGGCCAGTTTGCCGCCATAATAGCCTCCTATGGCACCCGTTCCGATAATTGCATACTTCATATCTTTTTTGTTTTTTGTTTTGTTGATATATGGTATATGATACCTCTTATTGGGCTGTAAAATTACTCATTTTCTTTAATATATCCAATAATTATCAGTGCTTTTCTCTTATAAGGCCCCCAAAAAACCTGCGCCAATGTTGCCTAAAGATATGCTATGTAATTAATACTCGTAAATGTATTAAACATTCGTATATATATTTGCATAATACCCTGTTTTAATGTAACTATACACTATGTTTGATTTATATTCCGCACTGCGGAATATATATTCACCACTGCGGAATACATGTTCAGCACTGCGGAATATACGTTCAGCACTGCGGAATATAACACAAATGCCTGTTATGGGAAAATTACAACAGGCAGTGAGAAACAATAACTCAATTATCCTCTCTTTTTGGAACTATTTGAATATTATTTCCTTCCTGATTATTTCGGTACTCCAATGATAATATGTGTCTATTCAGACAAAAGTTTTTTCTTGTTTTTTGTTAATCGCAACTAACTCAGATATAATACTATCATTTATCCCCAGCACTTCAAAGCACATCTTACAACGTTTACTTTTATATCTAAATTAATACATATTCAGTGATGGTAAATAAAATAACTTGGTACGGATAATTTTTTATCTTCACTTATTTTGATATTATAAAGATTTTCTCTATCTTTGCATTTTGGAAATATCAATGCACTAAAGTGAAAGAAGAAGAACTTGGCCTCTTGGGCAAAATAAATACTCCCGACGACCTGAGGAAACTGGACGTAAAACAGTTGCCTGAGGTGTGCGACGAACTCAGAAAGTATATCGTCGATGAATTGTCGGTAAATCCCGGACACCTCGCATCAAGCCTTGGTGCCACCGAGATTACCGTGGCACTGCATTATGTCTTCAATACTCCCTACGACAGGATTGTCTGGGACGTAGGGCACCAGGCATACGGGCATAAGATACTGACGGGCAGAAGGGACGTCTTTGACTCCAACCGCAAACTACATGGGGTGATGCCATTCCCCTCTCCCACCGAAAGCATCTACGACTCCTTCGCCTGCGGACACGCAAGCAATTCGATTTCTGCTGCACTGGGCATGGCTGTGGCTGCAAAACTGAGCAACCAAAACGATAGGCATGTGGTGGCAGTAATAGGAGATGGCGCCATGAGCGGCGGACTGGCCTTCGAGGGTCTCAACAACGCATCATCCACACCCAACGACCTGCTCATCATCCTCAACGACAATAACATGAGCATAGACCGAAGCGTGGGAGGAATGAAGCAATATCTGCTGAGCCTCAACACAAATGAAACCTATAACCTGCTGAGGTTTAAGGTGTCTACATGGATGCACAATAAGGGATTTCTTGAAGACGACAGACGCAATGGACTCATCAGACTGAGCAATGCTCTCAAGTCGGCCATCAGTCACCAGCAAAACGTGTTTGAGGGCATGAACATCAGATACTTCGGACCATACAACGGTCACGACGTGAAGGAACTGGTGAGGATAATGAGGCAACTCAAAGACATGAAAGGTCCAAAACTCTTGCACCTGCACACCACTAAAGGCAAAGGATATAAGCCTGCCGAAGAGGAGGCCACAATATGGCACGCTCCAGGAAAGTTTGATGTAGACACAGGGCACCGCATAACCGACAACACCCAGGGTGTGCCACCAAGATACCAGGACGTGTTTGGACATACCCTGCTCGAATTGGCAGAACAAAACCCAAAGATTGTGGGGGTGACACCGGCAATGCCCACAGGATGCTCCATGAATATCATGATGGAGGCAATGCCCGAACGCACCTTTGATGTGGGCATAGCAGAGGGGCACGCCATGACTTTCTCTGGCGGCATGGCCAAAGACGGACTTTTACCTTTCTGCAATATCTATAGCGCTTTTGCACAAAGGGCATACGACAATATAATACATGATGTGGCTCTGCTGAAACTGAATGTAGTGATATGCCTCGATAGGGCCGGACTGGTGGGCGAGGATGGTGCCACACATCATGGAGCCTTCGACTTGGCAGCACTGCGACCCGTGCCCAACCTGACAATAGCATCGCCATACGACGAGCATGAACTGCGCAGGATGATGTATACTGCACAACTGCCAAACATGGGACCGTTTGTAATCAGATATCCACGGGGCAACAGCGAGAATGCCGACTGGAAATGCCCACTGGAGGCCATAGAAGTGGGAACGGCACGCACCATGAGAGAAGGCACAGACGTGGCAGTGCTCACCTTGGGACCAATAGGAAATACTGCCACCAGGGCCATAGACGAGATTGAAAAGACATACCCCGGAAAGGTGGCTCAATATGATATGCGATTCCTCAAACCACTGGACGAGAGCATGCTCAAGACCGTGGGAGAGAATTTCAAATATATCATCACCATAGAAGACGGAGTAAGAAAGGGCGGCATGGGTAGCGCAGTGCTCGAATGGATGAACGACCACGGATACACACCGACAATAGTGAGAATGGGACTGCCAGACAATTTCGTAGAGCATGGCACCGTGCCACAACTCATGCACATAGTGGGATTGGACAAAGAGGCCATAGTCAAGGAAATAACCAAGGGTTTAACGCATTGATTTATTCACTGAGCACATGAAGATAATTATAGGAGGAGCCGGAGCCACAGGCACACACTTGGCCAAACTACTATCGCGCGACCATCAGGAATGCACCCTGATGGACGAAGATGCACATCGCCTGGAGGGTCTGGAAACAGAATATGACATTATGACCATGGTGGGTTCGCCAACCAGTATCCACGACCTCAAGGAGGCGGGCGTGGCAAGTGCTGACTTGTTTGTGGGTGTCACTCCCGACGAGAGCCGCAACATGAACGCCTGTATCATCGCTCATGCCATTGGAGCAAAAAAAACCGTGGCACGCATTGACAACTATGAATATCTGCTGCCACAGCATGAGGCTTTCTTCAAACAACTGGGCATAGACTCACTGATATATCCCGAAGTGCTGGCTGCACAGGACATCAGCAACGGACTGAAACTCAGTTGGGTCCGACAGAGATGGGATGTGCATGGCGGAGCACTGGTTATGCTAGGCATCAAACTCAGAGACAACTGCGAAATACTCAACCAACCACTCAAGGTGCTATGCGGACCAGACGACCCTTATCATATAGTGGCAATAAAACGTGGGGGAGAAACAATCATTCCTGGGGGTAACGATGAACTGCATCCATTAGACCTGGCCTATTTCATGACCACAAAAGAATATATCCCATACATACGCAAGATTACAGGCAAGGAGCATTATGCCGATGTGAAAAACGTGATTATCATGGGGGGAGGCAAGACAGCAGTGAGAGCAGCTCTGATAAAACCTGACTATATGAGCATGAAAATCATCGAGAAAGACGAAAAGAGATGCGACAGACTAAACCAACTGCTCAATGAGTCAAACACGATGATCATACATGGCGATGGTCGCGACCTCGACCTGCTCACCGAAGAAGGCATACGCAATACTCAGGCTTTTGTGGCTCTCACCGACAATGCCGAAACAAATATCCTGGCTTGCTTGACCGCCAAGAGACTGGGAGTGAGAAAGACAATTGCTATGGTTGAAAACCTCGACTATGCCAGCATGGCCGAAGGACTAGACATTGGCACCATCATAAACAAAAAAACTATAGCCGCAAGCCATATATACCAGATGATGATAGATGCTGAAGTGAGCAACATGCGCTCGCTGATGCTTGCCGACAGCGACGTGGCAGAATTTTCGGCTGCACCTGGCTCAATGGTTACCAAGAAAAAGGTTAAAGACCTCGGACTGCCCTTCGGAGTGGCTATAGGAGGACTGGTGAGGGGCAACCATGGCATGCTGGTAAATGGAAACTCGCAGATTGAGGCTGGAGACATAGTAATGATATTCTGCCATGAACACAACCTGCGCAAGGTGGAGAAATACTTCAAGACCCGCTCTCTATGGTAAACAGTCGCATCATATTCAAGATTATTAGCCAGTTGCTACTTTTCGAGATGATCTTCATGCTGGGTAGCTCGGTGGTAAGCCTGATATATCGCGAAGACGACGTGATGGCCTTTCTACTGTCGGCAGCCATAACCACAGGAGCTGCCCTCATAGCACGCTATCTCGGCAGGGATGCCACCAACAACCTCTCAACACGAGATGCTTATCTCGTGGTGACATCGGCATGGACGGCATTCAGTGTTTTTGGCATGCTACCTTATCTCATCAGCGGATATATAACCAATATCACTGATGCCTTCTTTGAATCGATGTCGGGATTCACCACCACGGGGGCCACCATCTTTGACGATGTGGAATGCCTGCCTCACGGCATGCTCTTCTGGAGGTCGCTAACGCAATGGATTGGCGGTCTGGGTATTGTGTTCTTCACCATAGCCGTGCTGCCATCGCTTGTGGGAGGCAACATGAAGGTGTTTGCAGCCGAAGCCACAGGACCTATAAAATCAAAGATGCACCCGCGACTGAGCACCACAGCCAAATGGATATGGTCTATTTACAGTCTGCTTACCATCACCTGCATTTTGTCTTTCCACCTGGCAGGCATGGGATGGTTTGACTCCGTATGCTATTCGATGACCACCAATGCCACGGGAGGGTTTGCACCACACAACGAGAGCGTGGCTTATTTCAAGTCGCCACTGATAGAATATATCGAGATATTATTCCAATTCCTCGCCGGTATCAATTTCATATTGCTGTATACGGCAATATTCAAGCGCAAATGGAAAGACATGTATCGCAACTCCGAGTTTAGGCTGTATGTAGCCATAGTTACCATCTCAACTATTTGGATATCATGGTTGCTCGTATTCCGCCTGGGCTATGATGTGGAGCATGCTCTGCGTTGCGGCCTTTTCCAGGTAGTTTCGTTTATCACCACCACGGGGCTTTTCAACGACGATGCGGGCCAGTGGCCTCATATCACATGGGTAATCTTGGGGTGCTGCATGTTTGCTGGAGCATGTGCGGGCAGCACAAGCGGCGGTTTCAAGTGTGTGCGCAGCATTATTATCCTAAAGGTGATGCGCAATGAGTTTAAGCGAATCCTGCATCCCAATGCCGTATTGCCGGTTAAAATAAACGGAATGAGTGTGCCGCAGTCTAAGGTGTCTGGACTGCTGGCTTTCTTTGCCATCTATGTGTTGCTGTGCCTTATTGCTGCCACCATCATGATTATGGCGGGCATCGACAATACCAATGCCATAACCATAGCATTGAGTTGCGTGAGCAATGTGGGTCCCACACTGGGCACAGAAATTGGTCCCGTGATGTCGTGGTCTATATTGCCTGACTATATAAAGAATATCTGCTCATTCCTCATGCTCATGGGACGACTGGAAATCATGAGCGTGCTCGTTATCTTTACCCGCAGTTTCTGGAATGAGGTTTAGGAGGTGTTCGATGTCTTTTTGGAGTTGCAAAAACTGTGTGCTGAGCATATAGCCGAGATTTTTCTTCAGCATAGCCTTACAGTCTTCAATGCTTCTCTCATAACATGCCATCTCGTTGTTTCTTTGCAGATGGTGAATGGATGTCTGAGTTATCTCATTCTCACGCTCGGTGCGCAGACGGTTGCACACCTTTGACATGATGGGTGCCACCACAGAGTCGAAGAGATAATGACCTTGTATGTAAAGGTATGTGTTTTGCGCAGTCACTCCAAGCATTCTCAGTTCATCGGTCAATGCCTGTATATCTTTTTCTGCTCCAGGATAGCGACGCCTCAACTGTGCCACCTTGCCCTTAGCTTTCCTTGATACGTTCTGCAGCGACCGCTCGGGATGCTCAATGCTGAACCCTCCAGGCTCTACTATACGCCCGAAGTCAGTGAGCGAAAACTCGCCAAAATGGCCTATGCGATACATGTATACGAGCCATACGAAGAGTGGATGGCAGGCCTCGGAGAAGAGTGTAAGATATTCGTTGAAATCAAAAATGCGGTGGTCATTGAGTGTCACTGCCACTGCCACATTGTGAAGGCTTGGGGCATAGCACTGGTAGTTTTCAATGGCATACACGTATGTATGCAGAATATATGGGTTGGAGTTTATCTCGCGCGACGTGACCGTCACTCCCTGCAGCAGATAGTCAAGGTCGGCATCCACACATGCTATCATACACTCCCCCACCCTCTGGCTGAGAAGGTTCATAAGCACCGACTTCTTGCCTCTCTTGAGCGAATTACGCGAGGGGAGCATTACCTCAAAATAGCGTTTGTCATCTTCAAATCTCGAGAGGGCCGTGCGCCAAAAAAACACATCATCATAGCTCTCCACGTATGCCACGATGCGCTTCCGGGCTGTCTTTGTCTTCATCTTGTTGGCAGCCTCGAAATATCTTGATGACAAGTTTTCGCCCAACCTTCTGCTCATAGGAAAAGGAATTAATGCTCTGTAGTGATGTCTCCCACCTCGGTCACATGATCCATCCATCCGTTCATGATTACTGCGGGCGAATGGGTGGTGAGCACAATCTGCACATTGGGATTGAGCATGAGTATCATGTCGATGAGTTTCTGCTGCCAGTCTATATGCAGGCTCACTTCGGGTTCATCCATGAAAAGGGTGTAGTGCTGATGGTCTTCGATGAGCACAGTGAGCAGGATAGCAAGCATCTGCTTCTCGCCACTCGACAACTTATATGGCTGCAACTCCTCGCCTATCTGCATAAAGGCAATCTCGTTTTTGGTGCGTATGAGTTTCTTGCCCGTTTCGGCAAACAACTTATCCACAAGGTCTTGAAACATCTTCTTGGGTTGCGATATCTCCTGCGCCCTCTGTGCGGCATCGGGGCTTCCGCTCTGCAATGCCTCAATAATCCTGTTGCCGATGTTCACCTGGTAGTCAAGGTATTTGCGCTGCAATTGGTACAACTGCCAATCGAGCTCGGTGGTCACGGTAGCATCGAGGATCTTGCTCATAGAATCGCTTGTCATGAGGGGACGGTCGAAACTGCGTATCACGTCAACCTTTATCCATGTAGCATCTTCGGGCTCCACCTTAAGCCTCACCCCACTCAACAAATTGCTTGGAAACTCACCTGCCTGTATCAGTCCCCTTGACACCTTATTGATGATGGTACTCTTGCCCACACCATTGATGCCGCTTAGGATATTAACCTTGGGATCGAGGTTCCATACCACATGCTTTCGTCCGCTCCAAAGGGAGTCTATCTCTATCTGCTTGATATAATCGGCATATTTCTGCATGACGTAAAAGGATTTTTAGTTTCATGTTTTGTATATCACCAATGCTGGACGTATGATGTCATGTGACACCTACCATGTGATACCAACATTGGTGGTAGCCAGCATTATATAGCCAGCATTGTGTAGCCAGCATTATATAGCCAACATTGTGTGGCTGGCATCACCAAAAGTCAACCATCCTAATCTCAAAGATCAGGGTGCTGTAGGCTGGTATATTGGTTTGCTCTTTGGCTCCATACCCAAGTTTATATGGGATATAGACCATCCAATGGTCGCCTCTCTTCATGTGCTGTAGGGCAGTGGCGAATCCGTCGATGAGACTATCGCCCGTACTATTTCCCACGAGGAATTTGGTGGGTACAGCAATATCGGGATAGAAGGGCAACGAGTATGACGAGTCGAAATAGAATCCCTGTGGATACGAGTAGGATGGTAGCAGTCTGCCCCTGTAGTGCACACTCACGCTATCGGTATAATTGGGGGTATCTATCTCTGTGGCTGGAGCATCAGCCAACTTGTTTACCAAGATATAATCATCCACGGCACCGGGTATGGTGTCATTCTTAGACCATGTCTTGATGCGCGTCCAGCGAGTGTCAGGGTCGTTGGCCATGGCTCTCACCACCGAGTCTGAGAGATGGTTGAAGAAACTCTCGTTCACCGCCTGCCAGTTTTCATACTCCACCACTTCGCCATCATCCTCACTGCAAGACACTGCCGCCATCAGCGGCAGTGCTGCAATCAGATATGATAAAAATCTAAATACCTTCATTTACTGAATCCTTACCTTCAATTACTGAATCTTTTTGAGCAGGCTTGCAATGCTCACCTGATCTTCGATTATGCTGTTGAGTTTGTCTATGCTGACGCGTTCCTGCTGCATGGTGTCGCGATAGCGGAGGGTCACGCAGTTGTCGTTGAGAGTCTCATGGTCTACGGTCACGCAGAAAGGAGTGCCAATGGCATCCTGACGGCGATAGCGCTTGCCGATAGAGTCTTTCTCGTCATACTGGCAGTTGAAGTGGAACCTAAGATTATTGATAATCTCGCGTGCCTTTTCGGGCAGTCCGTCTTTCTTTACCAGTGGCATAACGGCCAGTTTGACAGGCGCAAGGGCTGCGGGCAACTTGAGCACTACGCGGGTTTCGCCATTTTCGAGTGTCTCCTCCTCATAAGCATGACACATGATGGAGAGGAACATACGGTCAACACCGATACTTGTCTCGATGACATACGGAGTATAACTCTCATTGGTCTGTGGATCGAAATATTTGATGCTCTTGCCAGAGAATTTCTCATGCTGCGAAAGATCGAAATTGGTACGGCTGTGTATGCCCTCCACCTCTTTAAATCCGAATGGCATCTTGAATTCGATGTCGGTGGCAGCATTGGCATAATGAGCCAGTTTCTCATGGTCATGGAAACGGTAGTTCTCGGCTCCGAATCCCAGTGCCTGATGCCATGCCATACGAGTCTGCTTCCATTTCGGAAACCAGTCAAGTTCGGTGCCAGGCTTTACAAAGAACTGCATCTCCATCTGCTCAAACTCCCTCATTCGGAATATGAACTGGCGTGCCACAATTTCATTACGGAAAGCCTTGCCTATCTGTGCTATGCCGAAAGGAATCTTCATGCGTCCCGTTTTCTGTACATTGAGATAGTTTACAAAGATACCCTGCGCTGTTTCAGGACGGAGGTATACCTTCATGGAAGCATCGGCAGAAGCTCCCATCTCTGTAGAGAACATAAGATTGAACTGGCGCACATCTGTCCAGTTTTTGGTGCCGCTTATGGGATCAACGATTTCCTCGTCTATGATTATCTGCTTTAGTGCCTCGAGGTCTGGTCCCTGCATGGCCTGAGCATAGCGCTCATGCAGTGCGTCGCGCTTGCTCTTTGTTTCGCGCACCTTCTCGCTTGTCTCCAGGTATTTCTCCTCGTCAAAAGAGTCGCCGAAGCGCTTACGTGCCTTAGCCACCTCTTTCTGTATCTTCTCGTCGTATTTGGCTATCTGATCTTCGATGAGCACATCGGCACGATAGCGTTTCTTTGAGTCGCGATTGTCGATGAGTGGGTCATTGAAAGCGTCCACGTGTCCGCTGGCCTTCCAGATGGTGGGATGCATGAAGATAGCAGAATCTATGCCCACGATGTTCTCGTGAAGCAATACCATGCTCTTCCACCAATACTGCTTAATATTGTTTTTAAGTTCTACACCATTCTGTCCATAGTCATACACTGCTCCCAGTCCGTCATAGATCTCGCTGCTTGGAAACACGAAACCATACTCTTTGCAGTGCGAAACAATTTTCTTGAAAACGTCTTCTTGTGCCATAATTATTGTATCTTTTTTTATTCGTTTCTTGCTTAATGGGTGCAAAGTTAACGTTTTTTCTCCGAGTATGCTAACAAAAGGTGTGAAAACTTTATAAATATGTTTGCACACCTCATGGTTTTTTACTAACTTTGCAGCAATTGACAACAAACTTACCATATAAGTCTATAATATTTCTGACAATAACGAGCTACAAAAATGAGCGACGAGACAAAAGACAATATTACCGAACTGCATTCCGACTATACACCAGCAGATAGATTTGACGCATCCGTTGTGCACCACCTCAGCGGCATGTACCGCAACTGGTTTCTTGACTATGCTTCGTATGTTATTCTGGAGCGTGCAGTGCCAAACATCGAGGATGGCCTCAAGCCCGTGCAGCGACGAATACTGCACTCCATGAAACGTATGGACGACGGCAGATACAACAAGGTGGCTAATATCGTGGGACACACCATGCAGTTTCACCCTCATGGAGATGCTTCCATTGGCGATGCTCTCGTGCAGATAGGACAAAAAGATCTGCTTGTGGACACACAGGGTAACTGGGGAAACATACTGACTGGCGACAGGGCGGCGGCTCCACGATATATTGAGGCGAGACTGTCGAAGTTCGCCCTCGATACCGTGTTCAATCCCAAAACCACCGAATGGCAACTGAGCTATGATGGCCGCAATCGCGAACCTGTGTCGCTGCCCGTCAAGTTTCCACTGCTTCTGGCTCAGGGTGCAGAGGGCATAGCCGTGGGCTTGTCGTCGAAGATCCTGCCGCACAACTTCTGCGAACTCTGCGATGCAGCCATCAGTTACCTGCACGGAGAGGAGTTTCATCTCTATCCCGATTTCCCCACAGGCGGAAGCATCGACGTGAGTAAATATAACGACGGAGGCAGAGGCGGAAGCCTCAAGGTGAGGGCAAAGATTGAAAAGGTTGACAACAAAACACTAGCCATCAGGGAGATACCATATGGTAAGACCACATCCACACTCATCGACTCTATACTGAAAGCCATAGACAAAGGCAAGATAAAGGCAAGAAAGGTGGACGACAACACAGCCGCCGAAGTGGAGATTCTAATCCATCTCGCACCTGGAGTGTCGAGCGACAAAACACTCGACGCACTCTATGCTTTCTCCGATTGCGAGGTAAACATATCACCCAACTGCTGCGTTATCGACAACAATAAACCGCAGTTCCTAACCGTAAGCGACGTGCTTAGGCACTCCGCTGACCGCACCCTGCAACTCATCAGACACGAACTGGAAATAAAACGCGCCGAACTGCTCGAACAACTCCATTTCTGCTCATTGGAACGCATCTTCATAGAAGAACGTATCTACAAGGACAAGAAATTCGAACAGGCCCCCAATGTGGATGCTGTATGCGCACATATCGACGACAGACTGACACCCTATTACCCGCAAATGGTGAGAGAGGTGACCAAAGAGGATATACTGCGACTGCTGGAGATAAAAATGCAACGCATACTGAAATTCAACAAAGACAAGGCTGACGAACTTATGGCGCGCATCAAGGCTGACATAGAGGCTGTGGAGCGCGACCTCAACAACATGGTTGAGGTGACATGCCAATGGTTTGAAATGCTCAAAGAGAAATATGGCAAAGACCATCCACGACTGACCGAGATAAGAAATTTCGATACCATAGAAGCTACCACTGTGGTGGAAGCAAACGAAAAGCTGTATATCAACAGGCAGGAGGGATTCATCGGAACAGGACTGAAAAAAGACGAGTATGTGTGCAACTGCTCTGACATAGACGATATCATCATCTTCTATAAGGATGGCAAATACAAAGTGATTAAAGTTGCCGACAAAATCTTTGTGGGCAAAAACGTGTTGCATCTGGCGGTGTTTAAGAAAAACGATAACCGAACAACATATAATGTAGTATACCGCGACGGCAAAAAGGGATATTACTACATAAAGCGCTTTAATGTAACATCAATGACACGAGACAGGGAATATGACCTGACCAAGGGCACACCGGGCTCAAAGGTTGTGTATTTCACCTCCAACCCCAACGGAGAGGCAGAAATAATAAAGATAACCCTCGACCCAACAGAGACATCAAAACGCGGCAGCATATTCTTCGACAAGGATTTCAGCACCATCCTCATCAAGGGACGCGCATCGCAAGGCAACGTGCTGAGCAAGAAACAGATTCACCGAATAGGGCTCAAGAGCCATGGGCATTCCACACTCGGAGGACGAAAGGTGTGGTTTGACCCAGATGTCAACAGACTAAACTATGATGAGCACGGCAGACTGCTAGGCGAATTCTATGACGACGACAACATTCTCGTCATACTGACAAACGGCGATTTCTATATCACCAACTTCGATGCAAACAACCACTATGAAGACAATATTCTGAAAATTGAAAAATTCATTCCACATAAGGTGTGGACAGCAGTGCTCTATGATGCCGACAACATGGGCTATCCCTACATCAAGAGATTCCTTATGGAGGCTACCAAGAAAAAGCAAAATTTCATAGGCGAAAATGCTAACAGCCGTATGGTGCTGCTCTCTGACCAGCCTTATCCAATGGTAAGGGTGGCTTTCGGCGGCGCTGACTCAATAAGACCGGCAATGGAAATAGATGCTGAGCAGTTTATTGGGGTAAAGGGTTTCAAGGCCAAAGGCAAACGCATCTCCACATGGAAGATAGATACCATTGAAGAGATGGAACCCAAAAGAGTGGCAGAACCCGAACCATACACCGATGAGGACGAAAACGGAATGAACGGCGACAATCCCGATACCAATAGCACTGCAGATGGCAACGGAGATGGCAACGAGAAAGAACGCTCACGACAGCAGATACTGGACGAAATTACCGGACAACTCAACCTCTTCCCCGACGACGAGGAATAACGCCACACTACCATGACCATACGACTCATCACTACAAAGGTCAAAACAGCACTATCAATTGCTGCCCAGAGGTGTATGCTGACAGTTGCAGCTCTGTCAGTGTGCACAACCATTGGCGCACAGGATGGTATAGACTCAACAGCTACCATGTCGCCCACCGTCTACACACGGTCGTATATGGTGGGCACGGGACCAGTAAGACTGCTTGACACCTATCTCTCGCAAGAGCATTTCAAAGGTAGTGGCTTCACATTTCTATCAACAAGTGAAAAGAGAAAGGGACAGCGGTGGTTTACAATGACCGAACATCAGGCCGACATCTCCTATACCCACGACAGAAGCGACAACTTCAATGACATCAGCGGCATATACAAATTCTACTGCGGACGACTGCGGGAATGGAACAAACTATATCCGGGCCTTACACTCAGAGCCGGAGTGATGGGCATGGCCACACTGGGTTTCATCTACAACACAACAGCTGGCAATAATCCCGCACAGGCTCTGGCAGCCCTGCAGATCATGCCTACACTCGGAGCGTCATACCGCTTTGCAGCATGGGGCAAACCCATGATGCTGAGGTATGAAGCACAACTGCCATTAGCAGGACTGATATTCAGTCCGCAATACGGACAATCTTACTATGAGATATTCTCAAAAGGCGACTACGACCATAACATCGTGCCCACCACAATGGTTGCATATCCGTCATTCCGACAACTCATCACTCTTGACGTCGGACTATGTAAACATGTAAGCATGAGAATAGGATACCTCGGCGATTATGAGCAGTCTGACGTTAACAGCATCAAGCATCATATCTATTCTCACCGCATCATGATTGGAGTGGTAAAGAGCTTTCAACTAATCAAACACAAACCATGACATATTTAAACATCAGACATACAAGGTTTGGGCTTTCAAGACTGGAGAGCATAGCCAAGAGCACACATTATATAATATATAGCGTGCTGATTCCGCTTGCGATAACCATGTCTTGCCTGCTGTCGTGCGTAGACGAAGAGGAGTATGACGACAGTCCTGCCGGCAATTTCGAAGCCCTGTGGAAGATCATGGATGAGCACTACTGCTTTTTCGATTATAAGGGAGTCAACTGGAATGAAGTACACGACAGATACCGCAAACGCATAGACAGCAACATGTCATCAGCACAACTCTTTGAGGTATTGACAGACATGCTGGCCGAACTCAAAGACGGGCATGTGAACCTGTCGTCGAGCGCTGACTTTGGCAGATACTGGAACTGGCATGAGGATTTCCCATCCAATTTCAGCGACTCGCTCCAGCGACGTTATCTGGGCACCGACTACAAGATTGCATCGGCACTCAAATACAAGGTGCTGGATGACAACATAGGATATGTATACTGCGAAAGCTTCAATAGTGGTATTGGCGATGGCAACCTTGACGATGTAATCATGCACTTGATGCTATGCCAGGGATTGATCATTGACATACGCAACAACAGTGGTGGACTGCTCACCAATGCAGAGAAACTGGCGGCACGCTTTGTAGACAAGGAGACCATGGTGGGATATATTCAACACAAGACAGGGAAAGGGCATAATGAGTTCTCAGAGATGAAGCAACAATGGCTCAAGCCATCCTCCAACCTCAGATGGCACAAGCCCGTGGTGGTGCTCACCAACCGAAAGGTATACAGTGCAGCAAACGAATTTGTCAAATACATGCGCGCCACAGGCAAGGCCGTAATCATCGGCGACAAGACAGGAGGAGGCGCTGGACTGCCCTTTACCAGTTCGCTCCCCTGCGGATGGAGTGTGCGCTTTTCTGCTTGCCCCATGTATGACCACAACGGCCAAAGTACCGAGTTTGGCATAGAGCCAGATCATAATATTGACATCACTGCCGATGACTACCAGCGCGGCACCGACACCATATTGGAATATGCAAGACAACTCATCAGTAACCATTAATAGTCTCTCCATCGGATATCGTGGCAAGAGACACAACCACACCATAGCCAGCAATATCTGCGGCACCATAGAGGGAGAGAAACTGACATGCCTGCTCGGCAACAACGGCACAGGCAAGTCTACACTACTCAAAACACTCTCGTGCATTCTCCCACCGTTGCAAGGCGATATTTTTATTAATGGTATAGACTACAAGGCTCTCTCGCCCAAAGAGCGCGCCCGACTTATTGGTGTGGTGCTGACCGAACGGCCTGATGTGACTAATATGAGGGTTAGCGAGATGGTAGCCATGGGACGAAGCCCATATACCGGATTTTGGGGCTCACTCGGTGCCGACGACAAGCACATCGTTGACGAGGCCATGCACATGACAAGCATCACGGCATTGGCAGACCGACGCTTCATTACCCTCAGCGATGGCGAGAGACAAAAAGTAATGATAGCCAAGTCCTTGGCCCAGCAAACGCCAGTAATATATCTCGATGAGCCTACCTCCTTTCTGGATTTCGGCAGCAAGGTAGAAGTGATGCGTCTGTTGCGCCATTTGGCACATAACATGCACAAGACCATCTTCCTCTCCACCCACGACCTAGCCATAGCACTGCAGATGTCTGACATGCTCTGGCTAATGGAAAAAGGAGAAGTCTACAAAGACATAAATGGCAAAACAGTTAAACATGAAAGCATCATAACATCTGGCACACCAACAGATTTGGCGCAGTCGGGTCACCTCTCGCAATTTGTAAACCGTGAGGGCATAACCCTCGACCCAAACACTTTGTCAATAACCATAAACTCCCATTAGTAGCACCCTATTTGGTTGATGATTTCATCGGTATATGATTAAAAATTTCATTGACAATACTATATCTTTTTGCATATTAACTCCTTTTAACATCAATCCCTTTCATTACTCACAAATAATCATTACCTTTGCACTTGCTATGCGCTTGTGGCGAAATTGGTAGACGCGCCAGACTTAGGATCTGGTGATTTCGGTCGTGTAGGTTCGAGTCCTATCAGGCGCACCCAATAAAATACTAAGTAGTTTATTATCAACTATTTAGCATTTTTCTTTTACTTAAAATCCCCGTGAAAATCCCCGTGTTTGCTTTAAAACTCCCATTTCTGCCTCCGCAAAGGAACGAAAAAAGCGACCATCCATCACGGACTATCGCTTTAAATG
>JALFPC010000042.1 GCA_022782305.1 Prevotella sp.
TCATTTTTTGATGGTTTTTGAAATGTTCTGCAATAATGGCTTTATTCAAATAATTGCATTCTTACAGCTTGATCGTATTTTTTCTTCGCCGCATTATAGCTTGATCTGCTGTAATTTGCATGATAATCTGAATCCCTCAATTTAAATTCAAGGTCGTCGATGTACAGGAGGAGTATGCTTTCAGCAAGTTTTTTGTATTTTCTATTAATGGCCAATGTTAGAGCATGGTTGAGTAAATTATTATGCGAGGTTGCATAATATCCATATACTTTATATGGTTTGGGATGGTCTTTCTCTGCTGCCCTGCCTTCTTCAAAATCGACGTAGTATATTTCGAAAGACTCATCAGGCTTTTGACCATCTATAGGTATTTCTGAAATCAAGAAAGTCAATTTGTCTTTGCAAGCTTCATCGTCTAAGTTTGTTACGATGTGTTGTATCTCAGCTTTATAGATATACTCCAATGCGCTAAAATACTCCCTGGCTTTTGCAAGGTAATCGTCAGATTCAATACTTGTAGACACAAATGTTTCGTGAATCTTTTCTAACTTTTCATGTGCATCTTCAAAAGCACCATCTTTGCAAGCCTCTTTGTAATTATAATACGTTTTGGCTTTTTCATTTTCAACGAGATCACGCGATTTGGCTTTTTCATTTTGAACGAGATTACCTGAGTCACTGACACCAGAATCTCCACTTCCACACCCAATACATGATTTGAAGCACCAAAAAATACCAACGCATAATAATGCTAAAATTAAAATCTTTTTCATATAAAACATTTTAAAAGTTAATATTACATATTCTTATCTATCGCCTTAAACACACGGTCAGCAGTACCGGAAATAGCATAACCGATGCTGCCGAAGAAACTGTTACGTTTGCCTTGGACTTTTGCATCTGCATTAGCTTGTGCAATAGCAACTCTTGCGTCGGCTTCTGCCTTGCGAGCAGCTTCATCACAAGTGTATTTTGCTGTCACCTTTCGAGTTTCAAGTTCAACTAGTTCAGTTTCATGACTATATTTCAATTTCAACCTTTCAAGCTCACGAGCGGCATTTTCATCTCGTTCAGCCTTATCTTCCAATTGCTTGCGACGGGCATCGCACTTGCTAATATAGCTTTCGTAGAGTTTTTGTGCTTTTGCGTGTTCTGGCGCTTCAGCAGGAATCATCTTGAAATATGCTCCAATAGCCGGTTCAAACTCGTCACGGGCAGAAGATATCGCTGAAGTCATCTCGTTGAGAATATCAGTCGCTCTCTTGTGCATCAGCCCTTTTGTGAGTTCATCAATTCTTCCTTGAGCATACTTGTAGGCTTCTGCTGCCTGCTGAGGAACACTTGAGGCAAGTGCCAGTGCAAGTTCATATTCGCCTATTGCAGCAGCCGATTTTATCTGGTTCTTTATGGTTTGAGCATTGCTGTTATACCATTCTATGATGCGGCTGCTTGCCGTTTGAAGCATCTTTTGCAATTCTGCTGTATTCTTTATTTCCTTGACGAAATTTTGGTTGGCTTCAACAAAACTGCGTCCAACGCCAGCCACCTCTTGAGTTGCAGTAGCATAGACATCGCCCGTCAGCGTGTTCATGACCTTGAATGTGAGTTCGTATTGAACCATCATCTTTTGTGGTGCCGTACCCGTGGCAGTTCTGCCTGTCTGCATGATTTCCGTACCAAACACAAATGTCGGTTCGGTGCCCAAGCCGCTGATGCCGTTTTGGCTTGCAATTTGAAGAAGTTTCATAGCAACCCTATCGCTAATATCTTGAGTAATATCCTCGCCTTGCAGATTAGGTTTCACGATGCTAAACTTTACTCCATGACCATAAAGCAACGTGTCAATGTTGATGTCTTCAAGTTCGGATTTCTTCTGAGCGATGGCGTACTCTCGTTCGCTTTCTGTCATTGACGATTGACGCTCCTCTGGTGCAAATTTAGTACCCTTGCTTTGCCCTCCACCACATGACATTATAGCCAATGACATGATAGAGATGCCTATAAACTTATATATATAGTTCATAACCGATTATTTTTATAATTAATTAATACCCTCGATGCTTATTAGAACTTCGCCAAGACCTTGTGCCTTGTTTTTACACTTCAGACCAAGGTTCTTCCGCAAATTCTTCTGCAAATCACGAGTCCAATCATAAACACCATACTGCGTGCCATCTTCATTAAGAAGTTTGATTCGGCAATTGACAAAATAAAGTTCATTATTTGTATTGCGCTGCAGCTTGTAAGCGCCCTTTACGGTGTGGCCCTTAATGTAATCGATAATCCAATCAGCATAAGTGTCACCCTCAATGCTTTCGTTTGAAAGAGACAGAACACAACCATCCTCCATCACTACACGAACAGTTATATCACGACCACGGGTAAGGATGTCGCTAAAATAGTCTGTAATATCCTGTTGGAACTTTGGCATCTGTTCCTTTATGTCATTCTGGATTGTCTCAGTTGTTGATTCACCCTTGATGTTGCTTGCTGTCATGGTTGCCACCACTTTGTTAGTATAGGCATCCAGAGCATTCAAAGTATAACTAACGTTTTTTTCGCCCCTACCATAATTATGACCAGTCAGTGAAATTCCTTTGTCACGACTGGTTGTATATGTCAAATCCAGAATTATATCTGGTTGAGCAGTTGTAAGCAACATTGTCTTTGCATCCTTTTCAAAACCATCAGCCATATCAAGAGCCTCCTGAGTGTCAAGTTGTTTCAATGTCTGTTCGAAATCGTTAAGAGGGAATCCTTTTTCGTTGAATTCATTTTGGATAGTGGAAATTATCCGTTTCGCACGGTCGTCCTCCAACAGATATTTGTTATAATTACGTACGGTGTAACTGCGACCATTTACATTTTGAGTGTCTAAACACTTAAAGTTTTTTAATGTTTGGTCACCAGGAATAACCATTATTGACGGACGTGCCTGCTCTATAGCATTCACGTCACTGTTCTCATAGGTCTCCATGTCGCCAGAAGCACCTTCTGTCTGGCTTTTGCCTTGCTTGCTGTCCCCGCAACTAATAATTAAAGAAGCCGCTATAGCTGCGTAAAACACACTTCTAATTTTCATACTCATATTATATTTAATTTATTTATTCAGTATAACCGAAAAGCCTTTTTTTGAACATTTCGTCTTCGGCAGGCTGCATTCCTTGACCATTGAAACTGTTGTTTATCACTGAAGCCATACTGTGCATAATGGCATGAGTACGAGCGTCAAAACAAACAATATCAGTAGAAACCCTAACTGCAAAACCATTCACTTCAGGTTTGTCTTTGCGCACCTTGTAAACCAAACTACTTGATTTGAGTGGATAGCGTGAACTCTGCACAGATGTAATGGAGAATTCATCTTGCATTGTTGACTGCATTTTTTGCAACATGCTGATATAAGCATCCATATCATTAACAGCCAAGTCGCTACCGTCTTTTTTACAATGCGCAAAATGAATATCGTTTGTATTCGTTTGGTTTTTAATATGCGACAGAAGGATTATGCACCATGAGTTCTCACCTTTGCATAAGGCTTTCAGATCGTTTAGGAATGATTCTCGTCGTGCTTGTTTCTTATCTATCAATGCCAATCTGTCACGGTTTGCTTTTGGATCAGTTTCCAATTCTTTCTTTGTAAAACCATCAACCTGTATCTGGCTTGGCATGGCAGAAAATGAGTCAGGTTCATCTGGGTCAACCTCCAATTCCTTACAAATAAGATTGAAACCTCCAAATTTTGCCAAATAATAAGCGAACCATCCTGTGCCGACTTCAGCAGTGCTACTGGATGCTACTATTGTAATATTCGAATTGCGGTCTTTGCAATATCCATAATCTGTATTAAGTGGAAAATGTTCCACTACCAATCTATCTTCAGGCTGAGACTCTGAACTTACGGCTGTAGCCATATTCTTTAATCGAAATTCAGGGTAATTGTTGACTATATCTAATATGTCTGACAACTTCAAGCCTTTTACTTCCAATTTGGCAATTGACACCTTTCTTGGAGTAAAGAAATATAAATGGTTGGATATTTCGGGATGTCGGTCTCTATACTCATCAAAAGTAGGAGAATGCACCTGCCTAAAAGCTTTGAAAACTCGCAACCTTATTGCTTCCATATAATTTTTGTGCTTCTCATCCTCCATGGCTTTTCTAAATCCATTGGCAACAAGACCTGCGGGCACAGCAAATATGAGTATGTCCATAATGCCGATAATGGTATCAATATAGCGTCCTATTAAGGTTACAGGACCATTCCCTGCAAAATTTCCTGGATCGCCAATATAGCGGGTTGCAGCCCATACTAATGCATCAAGCGGAGTACGATATTCCTCAGGTTGTGCTCTATGCTCTGCAAGGTAAAACACTATGGTCAAAATCACAGTGACAACCAGTAACACCTGTATTGATACCCAAAAGTCGCTTTTTGCATTCTTAAAAGCACGCCCAAATAATATAAAAGAGTTCGTTTTCTTCATAGATAATATTTTAACGTAATATTATTAATTTGCAAATATAAGCCAGCAAGCACTTTACGCAATAAGGTAAGTTCTATTAATTCATTAATCTTTTTATGTATGTATTTTTAAAAATAGTCAGCAAAGTATTTGTTGCAGTTTCTATCAAAGCACTACAACCGTTACGAGAGTCATATACCGTATTGCCTGTTTCTACAACAATTTGAGAAAGAGATTCGTATGAGGAAAAAGCAGCAAAGCCGATGCTTGTAAGTCCATCAGGAATTGTGATAGAGGTCAAAGCATCGCAATGAGCTTCCGACAATACGGTGCAATTAAGACCACCATAAGTAAAACTTATTTGCGCCCGCATCATGGAACAGAACGACATGAGCAGCAACAAAATAAATAAGCCTTGTTTTCTCATAAAAACTAAATTTAGTTAGTATGTAATATTGTTTTAGATTCTTTTCAGAAACATATAGATTCATGATACGTCTGCAAAAATATAAAATAAAAACCAAACAAGCATTGTCCTTTTTGTCCTTGTTTGTATTTGCTGCTTTTTTTTGAATTAAGGTGAGATTTTAGCCCTAATCGGTCATTTAGATTTTATTGCGTTTGTCTTGTAATTTTTGAGAAGATTTTTATGTGTTCTAAAGGAGTATAGCGGTCTATACGACTGAAAAGACATGAATAATATGCCAAAAAGAATAGACAAACGTGCAAAAAGTATTTCTTAATATCACTGAACTTTACTGTTTGGTGATTGTAAAGTTACTCATTTTCAGTGAGTTGAACAACTTCGAAGCCTTTCTTATTCCTATTTTATGTTAGGGATTGTCGTTTAATTCTTTCAGTAGTGGACGCATAGAGGTCAGCTTGGTATCTTGATGCTTCGTGCGACCAGTTTTAATTGCTTTTTGCTAGTGTAACGGCAATCCAAAGTAGTGTATTTGCTGCTTTTGCCGATAACAGATTAGGAGTTCTCTTCGGAGGACTCCATCTTAATTCCTGGTACACCCAACTACCAGCCTTCACTGCTCTTGCCATAATAAAAATGTTTTAGGTTCTGACCCCACAAAGGGGAAAATAAGCACATTAGATGCTATATACTTTATATCTGGTGACAAAGATAGTTTATTATATCAAATAATCACTTGTCCATTTTGTCCTTCTTGGGTAATTAACAAAAAATAACGATTATATGACTGGTATTTATTATGGTTTGCATGTTTGGTGTTATTGTGTTTCCACGCCATTCTTCTCAATGCGGCTTGCACTAACTTTGCGACGGAAAAAGTAAGTGTGTCTGCTTTGCCCTGATTTTGGCCTCTTATTCTGCATTTGGAACAGGCAGAATATACACAAAATACTAAGGGCAAGCACCTGTTTCCCAGATACTTGCCCTTTATATAGTTAATTTTTAGCACGTTTCGATTACTCTTCAACTGCAGCCTGCGCCGCGGCAAGACGTGCTATTGGCACACGGAATGGAGAGCAACTTGCATAGTTCATACCAATCTTGGCGCAGAACTTAACAGAACTTGGCTCACCACCATGCTCACCGCAGATACCACAACGGAGGTTAGGACGAACACCACGTCCCTTCTCTACTGCCATCTTGATAAGCTGCCCCACACCATTCTGGTCAAGCACCTGGAATGGATCAACCTTGAGGATCTTCTTGTCAAGATATACCGGCAAGAAGCTTGCAATATCATCACGACTGTAACCGAATGTCATCTGTGTGAGGTCATTAGTACCAAATGAGAAGTATTCAGCCTCAGTGGCGATACGGTCTGCAGTGAGTGCAGCACGCGGAATTTCAATCATAGTACCGATTTCGAATTCTATCTCTACACCATACTCCTCAAACACCTCTTTGGCAGTTTTCTGGATGATTTCCTTCTGCTGCTTGAGCTCATATAAGATACCGATAAGCGGCACCATGATCTCTGGTTTTGGATCCTTACCCTCTTTTCTCAGTTCACATGCTGCTGAGAGTATGGCGCGAGTCTGCATGGCAGTGATTTCTGGGAATGTGATACCGAGACGGCATCCACGGTGTCCGAGCATTGGGTTGTTTTCTGCCAAAGAAGCCACTCTGCGCTGTATGGTAGCCACATCTACTCCCATCTCCTTAGCCATGATTTCCTGTCCTTCGAGATCGTGTGGTACGAACTCATGGAGAGGTGGATCAAGCAGACGAATATTTACAGGACATCCGTCCATAGCCTCAAGGATTCCCTTGAAGTCAGCCTTTTGATATGGCAGGAGTTTAGCAAGAGCCTTTTCTCTTCCCTCTACGGTGTCTGAGAGTATCATCTCTCTCATGGCCACAATTTTCTTGTCTTCAAAGAACATGTGCTCTGTACGTGTAAGACCGATACCCTTGGCTCCGAAGTCTCTGGCCACCTGTGCATCGTGTGGAGTATCAGCATTTGTGCGCACCTGCAGTTTTGTATACTTGTCGCAAAGGTCCATGAGTTCCTTGAAGTCACCGCTAAGTTCAGCCGCTTTTGTAGGCACCTCACCAGCATAAACCTGTCCTGTGGTACCATTGAGAGATATATAGTCACCCTCTTTGTATACTGTTCCGTCGATTTCTACAGTCTTGGCCTTATAGTCAACATTGATGCCACCAGCACCAGACACGCAGCACTTGCCCATGCCTCGAGCCACCACAGCAGCATGCGAGGTCATACCTCCACGTGCTGTGAGGATACCCTCTGCAGAAGCCATACCAGCGAGGTCTTCTGGACTGGTTTCGATACGTACCATGATAACCTTGTGTCCATCTGCGTGCCATGCCTGTGCATCGTCGGCGTGGAATACGATTTGACCGCAAGCAGCTCCAGGAGAAGCAGGAAGGCCTTGAGTTATAACTTTAGCCTGAAGGAGAGCCTTTCTGTCGAATACGGGGTGAAGAAGTTCATCGAGTTTCTGTGGTTCGCATCTCATGATTGCAGTTTTCTCATCAATCATACCCTCGTGTAGAAGGTCGATAGCTATTTTGACCATGGCCGTACCTGTACGTTTTCCGTTACGAGTCTGCAGGAACCAAAGTTTTCCTTCCTGTACGGTAAACTCCATATCCTGCATGTCATGGTAGTGCTTTTCGAGTTTATCCTGGATATCATTGAGTTGTGCATAAATTTCAGGCATTGCCTCTTCCATTGAAGGATATTTCTCTGCACGCTCAGTCTCGCTGATTCCAGCACGTTCAGCCCAACGCTGAGAACCGATCTTAGTGATCTGCTGTGGTGTACGTATACCAGCCACCACGTCTTCTCCCTGAGCATTCACAAGATACTCACCATTGAAGAGGTTTTCTCCATTTCCTGCATCACGGCTGAAGCAAACTCCAGTGGCAGAAGTGTCACCCATGTTTCCGAATACCATTGCCATAACGCTAACAGCAGTACCCCATTCATCTGGAATACCCTCCATCTTACGATAGAGAATAGCTCTTTCGTTCATCCAGCTGCGGAACACAGCACATATAGCCCCCCAGAGTTGCTCAATAGGATCATTTGGGAAGTCGTTACCTGTACGTTCTTTAATAGCCTCTTTGAAGAGTTTAACCAATTTCTTGAGTTCATCCACGGAGAGGTCTTTGTCGAGTTTGATGCCTCTCTCTTCCTTTACGCTCTCGATGATTTCCTCAAATGGATCTATATCCTCTTTGTTTACAGGTTTCATTTCCAGAACCACGTCTCCATACATTTGCACGAATCTGCGGTAAGAATCATAAACGAAGTGAGGGTTATTTGTTTTGGCCACCATACCTTCAGCCACCTCGTCATTGAGTCCGAGGTTTAGGATGGTATCCATCATTCCAGGCATAGAAGCCCTTGCTCCCGAACGTACGCTGACGAGCAGTGGATTTTTTGGATCGCCAAACTTTGAATTCATCAATACTTCGATGTGGTTAACAGCAGCATTAACCTCGTCTTGCAGGATTTCTTTTATTTTCTCCTGCCCTACCTCATAATATTCATTGCAGCATGAAGTAGTGATGGTGAAACCAGGAGGAACGGGCACACCGATAAGGTTCATCTCAGCAAGGTTAGCACCTTTGCCACCCAGTTCCTCTCGCATTTTTGCGTTACCTTCGGCTTTTCCATTTCCGAAAGTATAAACTCTTTTGTCGCTCATATAAAAACAATTGTTTGTTAGATGATAATAAATATTGTTTCAATAATCAATTCAGTTCTGCAAATGTACACAAAATATTCTTTTTTACCAAGAAAATACTCTATTATTTGCGATATTATTGCATGAAAAGGATAAAAATGGTTGATTAGATAGTTAATTTTCCTTTTTTATTTGTAATTTTGCACGCCACATTACAAACATAACACATTATATTATATACAATCAGATGAGCAGAAAGAAGAAACCACTGCCAGTTTTGGAGAATGTAACTATCACAGGTATTGCAGCTGAAGGCAAGTCGTTGGCTCGTGTTGACGATATGGTTGTTTTTGTGCCTTTTGCTGTTCCTGGCGACGTTGTCGACCTTCAGGTGAGGCGCAAGAAGCACAAATACTGTGAAGCCGAGATTATCAGATTTATCAAGAAGAGTGAAGTTCGCGTTGATCCGTTCTGCGAGCATTTCGGTATATGCGGAGGATGCAAGTGGCAGAATCTGCCATACGAAGAGCAGTTGAAATCGAAGCATCAGCAGGTGTATGACCAGTTGACCCGCATAGGCAAGGTTGAGTTGCCAGAATTTCGTCCCATCATGGGCAGTGTTAAAACCCGCGAGTATCGCAACAAGTTAGAGTTTGGCTGCTGCAACAAGCGTTGGCTTACTCGTGAGCAGGTATCATCTGGTTATACCTATGACAACATGAATGGCATTGGTTTTCATATTACTGGAGCCTTCGACAAGATATTGCCCATAGAGCGTTGCCATCTCATGGACGACCTTCACAACGAGATACGCAACAGCATACGCGACTATGCCTTTAGCCACGGCATTTCTTTCTATGATCTCAGAAATCAGTATGGTCTTCTGCGCGACATCATAATTCGCAATTCCAACACGGGAGAATGGATGGTGATAGTGCAATTCCATTATGACCATACTGGTGGTGAATCCGAAGCCATGTCACTCATGGAGCACATCGCCACCCATTTCCCTCAGATCACCTCTTTGATGTATGTAGACAACCAGAAATGCAACGACACCATCGGCGATCTTGAAATAAAGGTATACAAGGGCAATGACCATATCTTTGAGACCATGGAAGACCTGAGATTTAAGGTAGGTCCCAAGAGTTTTTATCAGACCAATACCGATCAGGCATACCATCTGTATTGTGTGGCGCGAGAATTTGCGGGGCTCACGGGCAACGAGCTCGTTTACGACCTCTATACAGGCACGGGCACGATAGCCAATTTTGTGGCCCACAAAGCCCGCAAGGTGATAGGCATAGAGTATGTGCCCGAGGCTATCGAGGATGCCAAGGTCAACTCAGATGTAAACGGCATCTCCAACACCCTTTTCTATGCTGGCGACATGAAGGACATACTCACCGACAACTTTATATCCGAGCATGGCCGCCCAGATGTGATCATCACCGACCCACCAAGAGCCGGCATGCATGCCGATGTGATACAAACCATATTGAGGGCCCAGCCCAAACGTATAGTATACGTGAGTTGCAATCCTGCCACTCAAGCCCGCGACCTTTCCGACCTTGATGCCCACTATAAGGTGATTGCCGTTCAGCCCGTGGATATGTTTCCCCATACGCCCCATGTGGAGAATGTTGTATTGCTTGAGAGGAGAAACAATGAATAACTAATAATGCTAAATAAAACGACAAGAATGAATACGAGATCAATTAGCCATATTATTGCCTCTTATGGATTTATGGCAGCCTTCACAATGGCTATGGGCACCCTCCTACCCTATCAGTTGAATGCCCAGAGCAAGGTAGACGATATTTTCAGCAAGCCAAAATTCAGTGGCTATATGATGGGGCAATACCAGTCCACCATCAAGGAACAAGACAACAGCAATGGCTTTAACCTTCGCATAGCCCGTCTGTCAGTTACGGGTCGTGTGTTGGAGGATTTTGAATACAAGATACAAGGTCAGATAAACGGCAACACGTCTACCATGGGCGACAGTCCAAGGATTGTAGACCTGTATACCGAATGGCAGAAATACTCGTTTGCCAAAATCAAGGTAGGTCAGTTTAAGCGTCCGTTTACATTTGAAAACCCTATGAACCCCATAGACCAAGGTTTCATGGGCTATTCTCAGAATGTAAATAAGTTGGCAGGTTTTGGCGACCGTCATCGCAATCACTCAAGCAATGGCCGCGACATAGGCATCCAGTTGCAGGGAGACCTACTGAAGACGTCATCTGGTCGCAGCCTTGTTCATTACCAGATTGGTGTGTTCAATGGTCAAGGCATCAATGTAAAGGATGTAGACAACAAGAAGGATATCATCGGCGGCGCATGGGTATCACCAGTCAAGGGTTTGCGTATAGGAGCATTTGGTTGGACAGGCAGTTATGCACGCAAGGACAAGGGCACCAATAATATTGTGAGCCTCAACCAGCACCGCTATGCTTTCAGCGTAGAATATAAGAATGCCGACTGGCAGTTGCGCAGCGAGTATATCCACAGCACAGGTGGAACCTTCAAGAACAGCGATGAGAATGATGCTACCCTCAACACAGGCATAGGCAACAAGGCTGATGGTGTATATGCACTCTGCATTGCCCCTATCATCAAGGGGAAGTTGAGGGCCAAGTGCCGCTACGACCTCTATCGTCAGTCTGCCGAGTGGTCATCATCGCGCACCCAGTATGAGGTGGGTCTCAACTGGCTTCTGCACAAGAATCTCGAGATTCAATCGGAATATGCGCTCATCAACGACCGCCAGTTAGCCAACCACAACTATAGTGTCATAGACTTTGAGTTTTGTGTAAGATTCTAATAAGAGAAAAATAAGAACCCAATTAGACTCTAATAAGAAAACAAAAATGCGCCCTGCCATAGAGAGCCGGGCGCATTTATTATATATGGAATCTACAAATATCCACCAATATTATGATATATCAATAATCACGAAATCAATCATCAGCTCACTCTATTGAGTTTCTTGATGATAGAGAAGATGAAGAGAGCAGCCACAAGACAGATGATGGCCAGAGTGCCCCATACTATCCACAGAGGCATGTCCCACATGTGACCGGGAATAGAAACGAGTTTATTTCCGAGTGCAGTAGCCACAAACCATCCACCCATCATCATACCCTTATACTTGGTGGGAGCCACCTTAGTAACAAATGAAATGCCTATAGGCGAGAGCAGCAGTTCGGCGAATGTAAGAATAAGGTATGTGCTCACCAGCAGATTAGGTGTCACGTCAGCCACATGGTTAGGATGATCAGTAGCAGGCAGGTTGAATGAGAATGACATCATGAGTATGTAAGCCACTGCAGCCACAAGCATACCCAATCCGATCTTTACTGGAGCCTTGGGCTCTTTGCCCTTCTTGGCAAGCCAACCAAACAATGCGATGCTGACAGGAGTTAGCATAACCACAAAGCATGCGTTAAACTGCTGGAAGATGGGAGCGCTGAGACTTACAGATTCTGGCAGTGATGCATACTTATATGCCAGATATCCCACTGCGGCAATTATTATTAATCCAGGAGTGATGGCTCCCTTGATGTTTTTGCTTTGGAATACTCCGAAAAGTCCAAACACTATGAATATGCATGCCACAAGGTTAAGCACATCAAACATCATGCTCTGAACACCTGAAGACGAAGTAGCTGTAAACTCATCAGCAAACCATGTGAGTGTGAGTCCGTTTTGATGGAAAGCCATCCAGAAGAACACGACCACAGCAAACACCAGGCATAGGCATATAATGCGCTCTTTCACCTCTTCTTTGCTCATATTGTCTTCCTCTACTACCTCGCTTCCGCCCTTCATTTTCTTTTCGTTACCAATCACGTGGCTATAAGTTCTTTTGCCAAGGAAATAGATAAGAATGCTGACTATTACCGACACGCATGCCACTGCAAAGGCAAAATGATATGAGTCAGCCTTTGAATATCCGAGCGAATTCTGTGCCCATTCCATCACCTTGATAGCGGCAGTAGGAGCAAAGAGAGCGCCCACATTGATGGCCATATAGAAGAGCGAGAATCCCGAGTCTCGTTTATCAGCAAATTTAGCCTCGTTGTATAGGTCACCCACCATCACCTGCAGGTTACCCTTGAAGAGACCCGTGCCTATGCTGACCAGCGCCAGTGCCAGTCCCATGACCAATGCAGCCACCATATTTCCCCCCATTGGCAGCGATAGCAGCAGATAACCGATAAACATGATAATGATACCGATTATCACCATTCGGTTGTACCCCCATTTGTCAGCAGCCATACCGCCGAAGAGAGGCAGGAAATAGACAGCTGTCAGAAACCACGTATATATCTCGGAAGCCGTGCCTGCGGCAAATCCGAAGTTCTCGCCCAGAAACAGGGCAAACACAGCCAGCATGGTATAATATCCGAATCGTTCTCCGGTGTTTGCCAATGCCAGCGTCCAAAGACCTTTAGGTTGTCCTTCAAACATAATAATAATTGTTTTTAATAATGATTTGTATATGTATTAATTATCTCTCTATGGTATATTCATCCATTGCATTCGTCTATTGTTCCTCCGCCACATTATATATATATAAGAGTAGCATTGATAATATAAGAGTGCATCGTTATAATAAGAGTAGCATCATAGACCATGTTTTATTTGATCTTGCTGTTTTTTGTTCTCGAGATATCGAAGAGATATGTCAATTTAACAATGATGCTATTATTATTGCTTCGTCCGAAGTAGTCACGTTTTGAGTTGCCGTAAATATCTCCGAGTCCATAGTAGTATCTTCCTTCCAGGATAAAATGCCCCACTTTTGGATGAGAGAACTCCAGACCCGCCCCTGCTGCGATGCCATAATCAAACTTGTGTTTGATGTCGAGTGTATCTTGTGCTGCGTCTTTCTGTGCGCCCAATCTGTCGGCAGTATTTCTGTCTTTATAATCGAAATTGCTATCTGCTTTGTCATTGATGAGATAGCCCACCTGCGGTCCGAGTTGTATAAAGAATTGAAATCCCTTTCGTTCCCTTCCCCATCCCAGTCTTGCCATAAGAGGCATCTGCAGGTATGTGAGAGTTCTCTGATATTCCTCTGGCAGATGTGTTGCGGGGTTTATCACCTGCATGTCATTGACATCCCTGATATCCTCTTTCCATCCCGCCTGAGCAATGTTTACCTCTCCCACGAGAGCGCAGATGGTATTGAAATACTTCTCGCATGTATATCGTATGGTGAGTCCTCCTGTCATTCCTCCCAACTGTTTCTGTGGGATATCGGGATTAAAGCCAACGTTGCTCATCATATATCCCCCATTAAAACCTATCGAGAGGTCGCTTCGATAGTCGCCCACCTGTGCATTAGCACTTCCAGCCATCATCACAGCCACCATCACCAGCATTGTTTTCATCATCATTCTCATCTGCATGGTCATCATTTATTAATGGTTTCTATGCTGTTGTCTGTTTTATAGTGCACAATGGTCAGGTTGTGATTAAGGTGTGCTCCCCCCTCTCCTGGTTCAAATGCCAGTCTTGTCTGTATGGGAGCATATCCCACTGTTCCTGCAGCTCCTGTGAATTTCTTGCCATATATATGCAATCCTTTGAGCAGGAAATACCCATGGTCAAACCCCGTGATTGCAAATCTTGGCAATGCCTGCATCATGTCGGCATGGAAATTCCATCTGTATTTGGTGTTTATCCTCTTTGTTTTTGCCGACAGTGGATTCATATAGAACGTAGCAGGAATATAAGTATCATACTTAAAGAAATTGTCGAGATTATGCTTTGTATATAGCAACCAATCAGTATATCCGAACAGAGAAACCACGATACCCGGATTGTTCATCTTCATATTATTGAGTTTTGCAATGGTAGCAGTTAGTTCTGGCGAACGTCCTGTGTTGAGCACCACCACATTTCGTTTGTTTCTGTCGAATGCCTTTGCAAAATACATTTCGCTCGATTTGAGGTTGGTAACAGATTGCGAAATACCTTTCTCTTCGAGTTTTTTTCTCAATGGGAATGTGAATACGCCCTTTTTGCTTGTGGTATCGTTGCAGTCAACGATGACCACGTGACACGAGCTAAAATTCTCCACAAACGAGTCTATGACCTTAGCATTGAAGTTTGTATGGTTTTGGTATACCTGAAAGACATTTTCGTTGTAGCCCCCTTCAGGCACATTGATACTGAAAGGAATAAAGAGTTTGATATCATGCTTTTTGGCAAATGCTGAGAGGTCTTTGACCTGTGTGGAATAGAGCGGTCCCACTATCACATCGAGTTTTGCAGCGGCAGGATCTTTGATAAATGATTTGATGTCGGCACCTTCTTCCACGTTCCATGCCCTCACATCCACCGACACCCCCTCCTGCTTGATGCTGTCGCAGGCCATAAGCAGTCCTCGATAATATTCCACCATACGTTTTCCGTCGCCATTGTTATCATGCAGTGGCAGCATCACCCCCATTCTTATCTCCCTCTGAGTTACATCCTTTTCTGCGGGTTGCTGTTTGGTTTCGGTTATAGTTGCTTTTGTCTGCTGCTTAGGGTATGGTATGCAGATATAAGCCCCCTTTTTGAGTTCATATCCCTGTTTTTGCATTTCAGGGTTAGCATCAATGAGTTGCTCTATGGTTATGCCATTATCCTTGGCAATACCAAAGAGTGTCTCCTTTCTTTTCACCTTATGCATTTCCTTGCATTTCGTTTGCTGTGCCATGGCGTCTGTCATAGCAGCCATCATGCATGCTACAGCAAGCAAAATTCTCATTCTGTATGTCATAATAACGTTATTTTTGTGATATCGCCCACAAAATTAGCAAAAAAGAGTGGATAAATCAACTAAAATCGCTAATTTTGCACGATAATACTCGACATTATATGAAAATACGACTGATAATTGGCTTTTTTCTGCTCTGCATGGCCATAGATATGCATGCAGACTTTAATCCTACCGCCTATTACATTATAGATGGTGAAGAGATGGAGTCTACGGATGCCATCACCGATGCCCAAGCACCATTATCTGTAACCTTCCGTGCCAATCCCACAGGTGTGGGCAGTGAGGTGAGTTATGAGTGGCGCTTTGTCAAGAGTGGCGAGCATGCCCCTTTTCTCACGCGTTATGAGCAAGACACCGAGTATGAATTCAGGGAGTCTGGTCTCACGAGCGTGCAGTTGTGGGTGAGTTATGATGTAGGTCTCGAGGCCGAACTCGTTTCCACCATCAACGTGTCTATCAGCACCTCGCTCCTTGAGATGCCCAATGCCTTTTCGCCCAATGGCGATGGTGTCAACGACATATACAAGGCCAAAGACAACCACCGCAGCATTGTTGAGTTTCATGCATATATTTTCAATCGCTGGGGTGTGCAACTCTTTGACTGGACTGATATCAATGGCGGTTGGGATGGCACCTACAAGGGAAGCCCTGTTGCCGACGGTGTATATTTCTGCCTTGTCAAGGCCAAGGGTGCCGATGGCAAGACCTATAATATCCGCAAGGATGTCAACATACTGCGCCAGTATATAGAGGGTGGTCAGTAATAATTTCATGGTCAACAACACCTAATTGCAAAAAACATCCATTTTCAATTGCGATGAGCGAAGACAAGAATATATGCGTTTGGGGAGCCCGAGTTCACAATCTCAAGAATATAGATGTGACCATACCTCGCCATAGTCTCACGGTGATAACGGGACTGAGCGGTTCGGGCAAGTCGTCATTGGCTTTCGACACTATCTTTGCCGAGGGGCAGCGCAGGTATATAGAGACATTTTCTGCCTATGCCCGCAATTTTCTCGGAGGCATGGAAAGGCCTGATGTAGATAAGATAACGGGTCTGAGCCCTGTAATCAGCATAGAGCAGAAGACTACCAACAAAAATCCACGTTCCACCGTGGGCACCACCACAGAGATATATGATTTCCTGCGTCTTCTCTATGCACGTGCTGGCAAGGCCTACAGCTATGCCACAGGCGAACCCATGGTCAAATATACCGAAGAGAAGATGCTACAATTGATTCTGGAAGATTATGACAATTGCCGCATCCTCATCCTCGCCCCTTTGGTCAAAAACCGCAAGGGCCACTACCGCGAACTCTTTGAGTCTCTTAGGCGCAAGGGTTATCTCAACGTGCGGGTAGACGGCGAGATAAAAGAGATTGTGCAGGGCATGAAGACCGATCGCTATAAGGTTCACGACATTGAGGTGGTCATAGACAAACTCAAGGTTAGCAGCAAAGACACAGAACGACTCAAGCGCAGTGTAGGCATTGCCATGAGTCAGGGCGGCGGCTTGGTAATGGTTGTCGATGCCGACAGTGGGCAGATCAAGCACTATTCGCGGCGTCTGATGTGCCCCACCACAGGTATATCATACACCGATCCGGCCCCCAACACCTTCTCATTCAATTCGCCCCAGGGCGCATGCCAGAGATGCAAGGGTCTGGGCTATGTAAACGAGATAGACCTCGACAAGATCATCCCCAATCGCAACGAAAGCATATACAATGGAGCCATCGTCCCACTGGGCAAGCACAAGAATACCATGATATTCTGGCAGATAGAATCCATACTGTCCAATTATGAGTGTACCCTCAAGACCCCTGTCAAGGATATACCCGACGAGGCTCTCAACGAGGTTCTCTATGGCAGGCTTGAGAGTGTGCGCATCAGCAAGGAACTGGTGCACACCTCGAGTGATTTCTTTTCCAATTATGATGGTGTGGTCAAATACCTTAAGAATATCATCGACAGCGACGACTCTGCCTCGGGTCAGAAATGGGCAGACCAGTTTCTTGCCGTCAAGCCCTGTCCCGAATGCCATGGTCAGCGTCTGCACCGCGAAGCCCTCTCATACAGGATATGGAACAAGAATATCTCTGAGGTTGCAGACATGGACATCAGCGAACTGCGCACATGGATAGACGAGGCCGAGCATCATCTTGAGCCATGGCAGCGCACCATAGCCACAGAGATTCTGAAGGAACTGCGCACCCGCATCGACTTTCTGCTTGAAGTGGGACTCAACTATTTGTCTCTCAACCGCCAGTCGGCCAGTCTATCGGGAGGCGAGAGCCAACGCATCAGGTTGGCCACACAGATAGGTTCTCAATTGGTCAACGTGCTTTATATCCTCGACGAACCGAGCATTGGTCTTCACCAGCGCGACAACGACCGCCTCATCTCGTCGCTCAAGCAACTCAGAGACATTGGCAACACGGTGATAGTGGTGGAGCACGACCAAGACATGATGGAAAATGCCGACTATATAGTAGACATTGGTCCCCGTGCTGGCATCAATGGTGGCGAAGTGGTATTCCAGGGCACTCCCCGCGAGATGCTCTCGCATCAAACCATCACCAGTCAGTATCTCAATGGTCATCTAAAGATAGATATTCCTTCTGAGCGCCGCCCGGGCAATGGCAAGAGTTTATGGATACGTGGTGCCAGTGGCAACAACCTCAAGAATATAGATGTGGAGTTTCCACTTGGCAAACTAATAGTTGTTACGGGAGTGAGCGGTTCGGGCAAGTCTACCCTTATCAATGAAACCCTCCAACCTATCCTTAGTCAGCATTTCTATCGCTCTCTAAAGGCTCCCATGCCCTACTCTTCCATCGAAGGCATAGAGAATATAGACAAGGTGGTGAGCGTAGACCAGAGTCCGCTTGGCCGCACCCCGCGCTCCAATCCAGCCACTTATACTGGTGTCTTTGCCGATATTCGCAGTCTCTTTGTCAATCTGCCCGAGGCCAAGATCAGGGGCTACAAGCCAGGCCGGTTCTCATTCAATGTCAAGGGTGGCCGCTGCGAGGAGTGCGGAGGCAATGGCTACAAGTCTATAGAGATGAATTTTCTGCCCGACGTGCTGGTGCCCTGCGAAGTATGCCATGGCAAGCGTTATAACCGCGAGACCCTCGAGGTTAGATACAAGGGCAAGAGCATAGCCGATGTTCTCGACATGACCATCAATCAGGCCGTTGAGTTCTTTGATAATGTGCCCGACATTCTGCGTAAGATAAAGACCATTCAGGAGGTGGGTTTAGGTTATATCCGTCTTGGTCAGCCTTCCACCACCTTATCTGGTGGTGAGAGCCAGCGTGTCAAGTTGGCCACAGAGTTGAGCAAGCGCGACACGGGCAAGACTATGTATATCCTCGACGAGCCAACCACGGGTCTTCACTTCGAAGACATACGCATACTGATGGATGTGGTGGCCAAGCTTGTAGACCGTGGCAACAGCGTAGTTATCATCGAGCATAATCTCGATGTAATCAAACTTGCCGACCATATCATCGACATGGGTCCGGAAGGAGGTCGCAATGGAGGCACACTGATGGTTTGTGGCACCCCTGAAGAGGTAGCCAAGAGTGGTCTTGGTTATACGTCTAAATATCTGCGCATGGCTTTGGGCCTGTAATCGTTTCCAGTATCTCCACGGCCTGAGCCACGGTAGTCACATTGCTTACCACCATAGACCTTTTGCCGTTGGCTTCGCGCAGATTGCACCTGCGTGGGTTTGATGCCACATACGATAGCATCATATCAAAGGTATTGCTTTGGTAGTATGCACTATTGTTGTTGCTTACAAGAATCATGGTCATGCGCCCCATCTTGAGCATGATTTTCTCGCATCCAAGAGATTTTGCCATGCGTCGCAACCTAACCACGCGCATGAGTTCCTCTCCCACCTCTGGCACAGGTCCAAACCTGTCTACGAGGCGCTTTCGGAATCGTTCCAGTTCATCATCGTCCTTGATATTATCCAGTTCGCGATATAGCAGCATCCTTTCGCTATCTGTGGGCACATACTGGTCGGGGAAATACATCTCTATGTCGCTCTCCAGAGCGCAATCATCCACAAATCCCGACATATCGTCATCCTTAGTCATCTCATCATCGGCATACAGGTGGGCAAACTCGTCATTCTTGAGTTCTGCCACAGCCTGGTTAAGAATTTTCTGGTATGTCTCATATCCGAGGTCTGCAATAAATCCACTCTGCTCAGCTCCCAGCAGGTTGCCTGCACCTCTTATGTCGAGATCTTGCATAGCAATGTTGATGCCGCTGCCCAGGTCAGAGAAGGTCTCAATGGCTTCCAGTCTACGTCTCGACTCTTGGTTGAGAGCCGATAGTGGCGGAGCCAGCAGATAGCAGAAAGCCTTTTTATTTCCTCGTCCCACCCTACCTCTCATTTGGTGCAGGTCTGAGAGTCCGAAATAGTGTGCTCCATTGATTATTATTGTGTTGGCATTTGGAATGTCTATACCGTTTTCCACTATGGTAGTAGAAAGGAGCACATCATAGTCATAATTGGCAAAATCCATTATCACCTTCTCCATGTCTTCGGGTTTCATCTGCCCATGGCCTATAGCCACACGCGCATCGGGCACATATTTGGCTATCATCTCCTTGATGCGTTGCAGTTCACCTATTCTATTATTTACAAAAAACACCTGTCCGTTTCTGCTCATTTCAAAATTGATTGCTTCTGCAATGATGTCTGCACTGAAGGTGTGTACCTCTGTCTGTATGGGGTATCTGTTTGGTGGCGGTGTCTGTATTACGCTTAGATCTCGTGCACCTACGAGCGAAAACTGCAAAGTGCGTGGAATAGGAGTTGCCGACATTGTGAGCGTGTCCACATTCACTTTCATCTTACGCAGTTTCTCTTTTGTTGCCACTCCGAATTTCTGTTCCTCATCAATGATGAGCAGTCCGAGGTCTTTAAAGGCCACCTGCTTTCCCAGCATTTTCTGTGTACCTATGAGTATGTCTATCTTACCCTCAGCCAGGTCTTTAACCAGTTGCGTTGTCTGCTTGGCTGTGCGTGCCCTGGTCATATATTCCACCGTCACGGGCATATTCTTGAGTCTCGACGAGAATGTCTGGAAATGCTGATATGCAAGCACCGTGGTAGGCACGAGCACTGCCACCTGCTTTCCGTCGCATGCAGCCTTGAATGCCGCCCTCACAGCCACTTCTGTCTTGCCGAATCCCACATCGCCGCATACGAGTCGGTCCATGGGCATACCTCGCTCCATGTCTGCCTTCACGTCGTTGGTGGCCTTGAGTTGGTCGGGAGTATCTTCATACAAGAAGCTGGCTTCCAGTTCGTGCTGTAGATAACTGTCGTGACTGAATGCAAACCCTCTCTGCTTTCGTCGTTGGGCATAGAGTTTTATCAGGTCGCGTGCTATATCCTTTATTTTCTTCTTTGTCTTCTCTTTGAGCCGTTCCCATTGTCCGGTGCCCAGATGGCTCAGCCGTGGCGGTTCGCCATTATCCTGGGCCTTATATTTGGCCACTTTATAGAGCGAGTGTATAGACACATATATAGAGTCGCCATTCAGATATGAAATCTTTATCATCTCCTGATAGCCGTCGCCCTGCGGCATTCTCACGAGCCCTCCAAACTTGCCTATGCCATGATCTACATGCACCACATAATCGCCCACCTCAAACTGCCTTATTTCCTTCAGCGTGAGAGCCATCTTGCCCCCTCGTGCCTTTTCGGCCTTGAGATTAAAGTTGTGGAAACGGTCAAAGATCTGGTGGTCTGTCATCAGGCATATCTTCATACTATTGTCTGCAAATCCCTCGTGCAGCGTAGGTGTGGCAAAGAGGCATGGTCGCATGGTTTTCCCTGCCAGTATCTCCTTGAGTCGGTCGTTTTGTTTGCTGCTGTCTGCCACCACTGCCACATCATAGCCTTTGAGTTGATAGTCTTCCACTGCCTTTATCAGCAGGTCGAAATTCTTGTGGAAGAGAGGTTGTGGTGTTATATCAAAGGATATGATTTTTTTGCCTTTTCGCTCGTTGCTGTCTTTGTATATCTCCATCTGCACCATGTCGGCCGTTTCTCTGAGAAACTGCATGCCGTTTACTATCGGCAGCACTCGGTGTGCATTCTGCTCCATCTCTCTTGCCTCCATCTCAGTGGCATCCTTCATCTGTTCAGCCACAGCCTGACGCGAAAATCCCTCATTATATATATTGTCTATTGTTTCGGCCACAAACTGCATGCCACGTGTGATCACGATGGTGCCCTCGGGCATGAATGAGCATACCGAGTCCATCTCTCCGTCTGCACTGCCTACGTCTCCCACTATCTCTGTCGCCTCCATTTTCTTCTGCGACAATTGTGTGTCCACTTCAAATTGTCGTATTGAGTCTATATCATCTCCAAAGAAGTCTATGCGCACGGGCAGTTCGCTTCCGTATGAATAGATGTCGAGCAGGCTTCCCCTTCGTGCAAACTGTCCGGGTTCATATACATAGTCCACCTCTGTAAGTCCCAGTTCCTTTAGTTTTGTGGCCATTTCGGTTATGTCGATGGTCATGCCCACCTTCATAGACACCCGTTTCTCGTTGAGTCTCCTTTGCGCCACCACTTTCTCTGCCACAGCCTCGGGATAACTCACTATCACCATCGGTCTCTGCAGGCTGAGCCCTGTGAGCACCTCCGTACGCATTATCTCATTGGCAGCATCCTTCTGTCCGTATTTGGCAGCGCGGCGGTATGATGAGGGGAAATACATTACTCTCTCCTCTCCCATCATCTTGGCCATATCATTATACATATATCCGGCTTCATCAGCATCATTCATAATCACCATCATCACTCTCTCTGTCTGCTTCATCAGGGCACTGATAACAACAGCCGCCGACGATGCTGCCAGTCCGCCCACTATCATGCGCTTCTCTCCCTTGACTATTGACTTGACAATGGTTTCCACCTGAGGAGTCTTCTCATACGACTCTACAAGTGCTTCTATCACCGAATTATTATTATTGTTGCTCATCTATTTGGTTAATTTGCGTGCAAAATTAGCAAAATAATCTCCAAATCACGCATGTCATCAATAAAAAAGAGCATTATTCCACGGCAAAAGTGGCTACAGGCAGACATCCAAAACATTGTTTTAGTTAATTCTTACCATCATTTAACAATAATCATACCCGTTTTTGAGAGTGCCCAATGTTTGTTTTTTCCTTTTTATTCTCCACAAAGTCGTATTTGAGTCAAATATCATAAAAATATTCCAAAAAACATGATAACAATCCAAACAAAACTCATAACTTTGTACGCGTTTTCAGTTAACAACCATTTAAACAACAAAAAAGAACTATGAAAAAGATTATCATGATTGCTGCAGCAGCCCTGATGACTATGGGCGCCAGCGCACAGGTTTATGTAGGCGGAAGTCTGAGTTTTTCATCCAACAAGCCTGCTCATCTGGAAAACACAGATGTAGACACCAAGACCTCTTTCTCTATCATCCCTGAGATTGGTTACAATCTGGATGAGAACTGGGCTGTAGGTATCGGTCTCGGCTATAGCCATTCTAAGGAAGGCGACATCAAGAAAGACAATTTCTCCATTGAGCCATATGCTCGCTACACATTTGCCAAGATTGGCAAGGTAGACCTCTTTGCTGAGGGTGTAGTTGGTTATGCTCACGTCAAGAACACCATTGAACTTAGCCAGAATACCTATAGAGACGATAAATCAGACACCTTCTATTTTGGTGTTCGCCCAGGTCTCAAGTTCAATGTCAACGAGAAACTGTCTCTCATCTCACGCATTGGTTGGGTAGGATGGACTACAAATAAGCCTGATACAGATAACTATAAGGGTTCATCAGACTTTGAGATTTCTCTTGATGCCAGCAAAATCTCATTCGGTGTAAACTACACATTCTAATCATACCTGAGCTAATTATTAGCTTCATTACAATACTATTTTCCAAACCTGGTCAGCACAACAGCTCTCCAGGTTTGGTTTTTTTATTATCGTTCTTAACATTCTTTTCGTTATTATCGTTCTTAACGTTATTATCGTTCTTGGCAATCTTGACAATCTTTGCGTTATCTCTTTATTGTGATGCTTCGGCTGCCTGTGCACCCTGTCTCTGAGTATTTGCTGCAGCTCCAGAACGCATTGCCCTGGTTGCTGCCTCGCTTGGCATATCGTTTCACCATCGGCGCACCGCACTTCGGACACATCGGCGCACCCTCTTCCACGCTCTGCTGACGCTGCGTCTCGATGCGCTCCTTTGTCATGTTCTCGGCAAAGCCACCTGTCTGTTTGAATGTCGCAAGGCTGTTCTCTAAATAGCGCGTTATCATGCTGTTGACACGGGCGCAGAGAATCATCAGCGCATTGGCAGAACACGTCAGGTCGCCACTTTCTATCCATGGGTCGAAATGCTCTTTCTGCCTGAGCACATGCTCCATCATGTCGTGCATGATGTCTTCGCCATAGTGCGGCACATCGGGCTTCACCGCCCTCAGCTTGATGGCATCGGGGTCGTTGTTGCGCCAAGCCACTTGCTTGTTTGCCATGAGGATAAACGAGAAATCGTTGCTCAGCTCGTTGATGCTGGCGCGAGCCACGTCCACCAGCTTCATCTCTGTCTCTATCGAGGTCTGATGGCGCGATACACCTTCGGCTATATTGGCCTGTCCCGAACGAGCTGCCTGAGTCATCTGGTCGAACAACCTGCCGCAGGGGTCGTTCTTCTGATTCAGAAACCTTCGGCAGAAGCTGAATGTCCCCAGCTGTATGATGCTGGCAAGCACCCACATATCCATATACATATATCCGGCAGTAGAACCTATCTTGACTCCCATGATTGTCTTTGTCTTTTTATTGATTATGTTTATTTCATTATTTTGTTCTTGACGCTCTTCAAAAGTGCATCTCCGTCACACCGCTTCTAAGGTCAATAGCTTATTGCGATAGTACTCGTATTGTTGGCTTCCAACTCCGCTGTAAGCGTAGTTAGTTTATCTAAGAAATCGGCAATGAATACCTGAAACTCATCCAACTTATATGAAGCTTTTCCATCTGGACATAACTCCTTTATCATATTTTCTACTTTAGTCATGGGTTGCAGCGTTTTGATAATTTCGTCAATGTTAGAGCGCAATTGGTTCAAGAGGCAAATTTACTGATTTTTTATGAAATATAGATGCTTTTGAGGGCAACACATCTAAATTATTATTATTATTTAAACCTTTCATGTTAACTATGACTATAAGGGTCATGGGGTACATTGGAGCATTGGGATACATTGGGCATAGGGGCAGGAGTAAACATCGACGAGGTAAGACTATAAAGAGCAGGAGAAAGAAGAAAACAAAGAAAGAAACTTGCAAACTTGCAGGGGGGCCACTTTTCCACAAGGGGGCGCGCGTACACTATAATAATAGAGAAGATGCCCCCACGGTGCAACTAATTTATGAAGCGATCAGAATTAGCCATGAGGTATTTCCCTATGAAGAGTGAGGCAGAGACCCATAGCGGTCTCCCTTTTTGTATGATCAGTTATTCTTAGGGTATAAGAATAGTTATTCTTAGGGTATTAGTATAGTTATTCTTAGGGTATTAGAATAGTTATTCTTAGGGTACAAGAATAGTTATTCTTGTGGTGCAAGAACAGTTATTCTTGTGATACAAGAACAGTTATTCTTGTGATGTAAGAACAGTTATTCTTGTGATGTAAGAACAACTATTGTTAGATCCCTCATTTTTTAAATCTTGGCAATAAAGAGAGTGACGCATTAGCATCTGCCTGACAAACAATAATATAGGGCGTATCAATGGATAAAAACCATTGATACGCCCTGATTATTATTGTTAAAGATGGGTTCTATAAACCTAAAGAGATTACTCCTCTTCTTCGTGATCCTTGATAAGTTGCTGCTGAATATCGTTTGGCACGAGTTCGTAACTTGCAAACTTAGTGGTGAAGGAAGCACGTCCGCCAGTGATGGAACTCAGCGAGATGCTATAGTTAGACAATTCCTTGAGAGGAATCTTGGCCTGCAGTTTCTGATAACCAGCCTCGCTGTCCATACCCATGATAAGAGCACGTCTGCCCTGTAGGTCGCTCATCACATCACCCATATAAGCATCGGGCACGAAGACCTCAAGGTCGTAGATAGGTTCGAGGATCTTTGGTCCTGCCTCTTTGAATGCAGCAGAGAATGCATTTCGTGCTGCGAGCATAAAGGATAGTTCATTGCTGTCTACGGGGTGCATCTTTCCGTCATAAACGATCACTCTGACATCTCGTGCATAACTGCCTGTGAGAGGTCCCTGCTCCATGCGCTCCATGACACCCTTGAGGATGGCAGGCATGAAACGAGTATCGATGGCTCCACCCACTACCGAGTTCATAAATACCAGTTTGCCTCCCCACTCGAGGTCTATCTCTTCGCGACTCTTGATATTCATACGGAACTCCTGTCCGCCAAACTTGAATACTGTTGGATCTGGCATACCCTCGGCATAAGGTTCCACTATGAGGTGCACTTCTCCGAACTGTCCTGCACCACCCGACTGCTTTTTGTGTCGATAATCAGCACGTGCCGCCTTTGTGATAGTTTCGCGGTATGGAATCTTTGGTTCCCCATATTCGACAGCAATTTTTTCGTTGTTTTCCATACGCCATTTCAGTGTGCGCAGATGGAACTCACCCTGTCCGCGCACGATGGTCTGACGCAGTTCCTTGCTCTGCTCCACCACCCATGTTGGGTCTTCCTGTCTCATTTTTGTCAGTGCCACCATCATCTTCTCTGTGTCAGCCTCGTTGACGGCTTTGATAGAGCGTGAATATTTTGAGTTAGGATATTTGATGAAGTCATATCTCCACTCGCAGTCCTTGCCATTGAGTGCGTTTCCTGTTTTCACATCTTTGAGTTTGACGGTACAACCGATGTCGCCGGCATTGAGTTCATCCACAGGCAGACGGTTAGCTCCTGCACATGCGAAGAGCTGTGCCATGCGCTCCTTGCTACCCCTGTCGGCATTGGTGAGGTCTGCTCCCGCTTTCACTTTTCCGCTCATAACCTTGAAATACTGCACTTCGCCGATATGAGGTTCGAGTCCGGTTTTAAAGAAATAGAGAGATGTTGGTCCGTCGCTCTCGGGAGCCACTTCTTCTCCTCGTGTATTGTGTATCTTTGGCATCTCGCTCACGAAAGGCACCACATTGCCCAGGAACTCCATGAGTCGGCGCACGCCCATATCCTTGCCGGCGCAAACGCAGAACACTGGGAAGATGCTACGTGTGACCAATCCTTTGCGTATGCCCTCGCGGAGCTCATCTTCGGTAAGTGTTTCTTCTTCAAAGAATTTCTCCATGAGAGTCTCGTCGTTTTCGGCTGCAGCCTCTACGAGAGTTTTGTGGAGAGCCATAGCCTTGTCCATTTCTTCTGCAGGAATATCCTCGATGATAGGAGCTCCACCCTCTGGTTTCCATGAATATTTCTTCATGAGCAGCACGTCGATAAGCGAATTGAATCCGTTGCCTGTGGCTATAGGATACTGTATCTGCACGCACTTAGGCCCATATATATCCTGCATTGTAGACACGATATTGTCGAAGTCGCACTTGTCGCTATCCAACTGGTTGATGAGGAAGATAACAGGTTTTTTGAGTTTTTCTGTATATCTGAAATTGTTTTGTGTGCCCACCTCGGGTCCATACTGTCCGTTGATGAGGATGACGGCCTGATCAGTTACGTTAAGTGCTGTTATGGCCCCTCCCACGAAGTCGTCGCTACCGGGGCAGTCGATGATGTTTAGTTTTTTGTTGTTCCATTCAACATGGAAAACAGTAGAGAACACCGAATATCCGTATTCTTGCTCCACAGGGAAATAATCACTCACCGTATTCTTGCCCTCCACTGTACCGCGGCGCTTGATGATACCGGCTTCATACAACATTGACTCGGCAAGTGTGGTCTTGCCGCTACCCGCGCTGCCAAGCAGTGCGATGTTTTTGATTTCATTGGTCTGATATACTCTCATATCAAAAGGATTTTAAGTTGTTACTTAGTAGTTGATTGCTTTTGGGGTCTAAAGTTATGTATTTTTCTTCTAATTTCCCAACTAAAAGCATCATTTTTTTGCAGAATTAAACAAAATTAGTACTTTTGCATGTAAATTGGTCATATATGGCAGGATTATATATTCATATACCTTTTTGTAAAAGCAGATGTCGCTATTGCGCCTTCTATTCCACCACCCGTATTGAGATGATGGAAAAATATGTGGATGCAGTGGTAAGAGAATGGCAGATGCGTAGCGGCAGCGATGGTTATCTGGGTTCTGAGGAGATAAGGACGGTATATATAGGTGGCGGCAGCCCAAGCCTGCTGCCACCCCCTCTCCTATTGCGTTTGCTTGGAGCCATAGACCTGGGCAATGCTGTGGAGGTGACCGTTGAGTGCAATCCTGATGATATAAGCCGCTCTCTGGCTCGTGCATTGGTAGAAGGTGGTGTGAACAGGGTGAGCATGGGTGCCCAGAGTTTTGATGATGACACTCTGAGGCGCATCAACAGGCGTCATGATGCCGGTAGGGTGGCCACGTCTATGGACATACTGCGCGATGCGGGCATCACCAACATAGGTATAGACCTCATTTATGGTTTTCCGTGGCAGACCAAGGAGATGTGGGCCCACGACCTGCATGAGGCCATGTCACTTGCCCCCCAGCACCTGTCGGCCTATAACCTGAGTATCGAAGAGGGCACCCCTATGTATGCCGACCTTAAGAGTGGTGCTATAAGCCAATGCGACGAGGAAACGGAGCGTGAGATGTATGAGATGCTCATGGATACAGCCTCTGCCCATGGGATGGTGCATTATGAAATCAGCAATTTTGCCATGCCGGGCATGGAGTCAAGACACAATAGCAGCTATTGGGATGGCACCCATTATATGGGTTTGGGTGCTGCCGCCCATTCTTACGATGGTGTTAGCAGGCAATGGAATGTGAGCGACATGGCCACATATATTAATAAGGTGGAGAAGGGAGAGATGGCCATGGAGCGCGAAGAACTAGACCTCTATAGCCGCTATGATGATATGGTGATGCTGTCAATGCGCACTCGCAGGGGTTTGGATGTGAGGCTGCTCAGGGCCCGTATGGGCGATGCCATGGCCGACTATTGTGTGCGCCAGGCAATGAAATATGTAAACTCTCAATTGCTTGAAATGAGCGATGACCATATAGCCCTGACCCGTAAGGGTATCTTTGTGAGCGATATGGTCATCAGCGATATGATGTGGGACCGATGAGAACGTCTTCTCATGTGCATCCCCTAAGCGTCAAATGGTCATTGCACTATCTTCTGCATGTTGAGTTGTGAAATGAGGAAGTGGCTGTTTACCTTGGCATGCACCTTGAAGGTGACAAAGGAGTCATGGGCATCAGCGTGGCTTATGGTCTGGTCTACAGAGAAGGTCACATCATAGATGGCAGTATCGTCGGCAGCCTTTTCTTTCTTTATGGTCATATTATCGTTGACACGGAAACTCATACCTGCGACACCCTCACTGTCATGCAGTTTGCGCATGTGGTTGATAACATCATTCTTGCTTGCGTTGGCCTTATGCAGGAATTCGGTCAGTATATCATCAAGTGTAGCGAGCAGTGCAGACTCATTGCCCTGCCCCAGTGCGTTGAAATATGATACGAAGAGCATGTGGAGCCTTTCATTATCATCGGCGCTTACTCTCTCGGCATCCAGGGTGTCGAATTTCTCTTTAGCCTCATCCACATAGTTGCCATCGGCATGGTCGCGCAGATATTGCTGGTAAGCCTCTGGGGTGTTGGCATTTTGTGCTGCTGCCCAATCGAGCGAGTCAACGATGATCTTGGCCTCTGTGATATGGAAACTCTCGGGATATCGTGCTATGAAGTTGATGAAGTCTGTCTTTGACTTGCTCACCATCACATTATTCCACTCCTGTTCGGCAGCTTTGAAAATCTCCAGATGTGCCAGCACTGAGTCGCGGTGTGCCTGTGGCGCGTTTTCAAATCTGTCGAGATAGTTTTGCAGCACTGCCTGGTCGTTGCTCTGCATGGCATTCTCATATTCTTCTGTTTCGTTTATGCTCTCTATATGCCTGAAATAATAGATGCCCACAAACACCAATATGAGGGCGATGACCAATGATATCACGATGGGCATCAGTCCCTTAGGTTTTCCTTTCCCATTGTTGTCGGCAGCGTCTTTCTTACCTCCATCGGCGTCATTGACGTTGCCATGTGCATGTGCCTGCGACGATGCGTGTGATGATGCCTGTGTGGCCTGTGGGCCCGTGTGTTTCTGCAGTGGAACATGACAGTTTGGGCATAGAGCCTGATCATTGAAAACCACTTCGCCGCACTCGCGGCATTTGGTCACCCTGCCAGCTATCACGATGCCGCAACTGGGGCATGTGGGTGCTTGGTCGCTCACTTGATGACCACATTCTGGACATTTGATTATTGCCATAATAAAATATCTATCCTTTTATCTTATTTAGTGAAAATATTATTGTTTGTTTTGTTGCAATTGTGTGGCGGTCCATCGGTATTTGATCTCTCTGAGACTATGCTCGCCGAGAAATCTGCTCTTGTCTACATATCCCGTGATGCCATCTATGCGCCCCTTGCAGGTATACTGCCACATGGTAATGTCGCGCTCGTCGAGCAGTTGAGGTTCCATATCGCTGTATTGGGCTATCATGAGCTTATAGTCGTCTATGGTCCCGAGCAGGTGTTTATTATAGAAGTTGGTATAGGTATAGAGCAGCGGTTTCTGCCTGTATGCCTCCTCTACGAGGGAGAGGAACTTGAATAGTGAGTCTCTGAACTCCTCTGTGGGCAGTCCGCTGGTTGTTTCGATGTCTATCATCGGTATGAGGTCTTGGTTGCCGGGCCTACATTGTGTTTTGAAATTATCCAACTGCACCTTTTGGTCAGAGCGTGGTCTGTAGAAATGATAACTGCCAACCTTGAGTCCGTGTTTGTGCGCCAGTTGAATGTTTGTTTCATACGTATGGTCTATGCGGTCGCCGCCCTCGGTGGCTTTGAGATATACGTAGGTCATCTTGCGGTTGTCTCCCACCGCATCCCAGAAAACCTCGCCTTGATAATGGCTCAAATCGATGCCATGAATATGTCTGCAACTATCCTCACACTGCTCTGCCACATCCTGCGCATGGCATGCCGCCGACAGCAGCAGGGCAAGGGATATAATCAATTTTTTCATTACTTATAAACAATTTAGTTGCAAAGGTACTAACAATTAACAAAAAAACATGTATCTTTGCGGAAAAAATAATGAGAAATGAAATATTTATTAACCCTCATAGCCATTTTTGCCATGGTATCGTGCAGCGATGATGACAACAATGACAACAGCACGGCTACCCCAGCGCGACATACAATAATCATTTATATGGCGGCAGAAAACTCTCTCTCGTCATTGGTGCAAGACGATATCAACGAGATTACTACCGCCTCAAACTCGGTGCCCAAAGATGTAAACATAGTGGCATTCATAGACCCAAGCGCAAACGTAAACAACGGCATGCCTTATATAGCATCGTTTAAAAATGGTAAGATGACCACCGACAAGGCTTTGGCCATGAGCGAGGATGCGTATGCCTGCGACCCATCGTTGATAGCAAAAACATTAAACAATATCATCCAGAGATACAAAGCCGAATCATATTCACTGATACTGTGGGGACACGCCTCGGGATGGCTTATAGAAAATGATACCATACCAACTCAAGTGACTGGCATACAGATGTCTTACGGTGTGGACAACGGTAAGAACACCTACTCAGATAGGGGCAAATGGATCAATATTCCCACATTGGCATCCACACTGGAGTCTACGGGTATTAAGTTTGACATTATCATGGCTGACTGCTGCTGCTTCCAGAGCATGGAAACGGCATACGAGATGAAAGATGTGGCTGACTATATCATCGGTTCGCCTGCAGAGATACCTGGAGCGGGCGCACCCTATCATCTGCTGCTGCCCATCATGGCCAAGAATATTGACACTGAGCAGAAGTGCATCAGCATGACAGAGCAGTATTACCAATTCTATGTCAACCGTCTGCCAGCCCCGATGAGCGTGATAAAAACAGACAAGATGCAACACATGGCAGAGATGACACGGGCACTGTGGCACACAATAAAAGACAAAGAAATAGTGGACAACGGATGCACATACTATTTTATGAATAATTATATGCCCATATTCTATGATGCACAGGAGATAGCAGCAGCCAACTGCGACAATCCAACCGTGATGGACGACTGGCTGAAAGCACTCGACGAAGCCATCATTTTCCATAAGTCGAGCCGAGAATGGGATACTTTATTGAGCATGATGGGGTTCAGCACATTCTCGCCCAACGACGAGAAAACTTGCTGCGTGAGCATGTACCTGCCCATGACCGCCTACAGCAAAACGCAACAGAGCAGGCTGACCAACCAGGTGATGAGGTATAAATGGGGCATGGCCGTGTTCGGAAATTTACCGAAATCAAATAATTGAGACATAAATGAAATGTTTTTTACTAAAATGATGGTATTATAAAAAAAATGCGTATATTTGCACATTATAAACAAGAGACACACTATTATGGTAGAAAAGAATTGTATTGACAACGAAGAGAAGAAAAGTCTTAGCTTCGTGGAACAACTCATTGAGGCAGACCTCGCAGAAGGAAAAAATGCAGGACGAATACAGACCCGATTTCCACCAGAACCCAATGGTTATCTGCATATCGGACACGCCAAAGCCATAGCCTTAGACTTCGGCATGGCACAGAAATATGGAGGCGTATGCAATCTGCGCATGGATGATACTAATCCACAAAAAGAGGATACAGAATATGTGGAGGCCATAAAAAAAGATATTGAATGGCTCGGATTCAAATGGAATAAAGTGCTGTATGCCAGCGACTATTTTCAACAACTCTGGGACCTGGCAGTGGAACTGATCAAAGAGGGTAAGGCTTATGTGGACGAACAGACAGCTGAAGAGATAGCACAACAAAAGGGCACACCTACTCAACCTGGTATCGAATCGCCCTACCGCAACAGACCCGTGGAGGAGAGCCTAAAACTCTTTGAGGAAATGAACTCTGGTAACATGGAACCGGGAAGGATGGTGCTCAGGGCAAAAATTGATATGGCAAGCCCTAACATGCACTTCAGAGACCCTATCATGTATCGCGTGCTCAACATGCCTCACTGGCGCACAGGAAACAAATGGAACGCATACCCCATGTATGACTATACGCACGGACAATGCGACTACTGGGAGGGGGTTACACACTCGCTATGCACACTGGAGTTTGTAAGCCACCGACCTCTCTACGACCTCTTCGTGGACTGGGCAAAGATAGCAGCACACGACGACAATCCTTTGGATGATAACAGACCACGACAGACGGAGTTTAATAAACTGAACCTCACACATATTCTGCTGTCAAAACGAAACCTGCTGGTGCTGGTAAAAGAGGGGGTGGTAAACGGATGGGACGACCCACGAATGCCCACTATCTGCGGATTCAGACGACGTGGATATAGCCCCGAAGGTATACTGGCATTCATAAACAAAATAGGATATACCAAGTTTGACGCCCTAAACCAAATGTCGCTGTTTGAGGCTGCCGTCAGAGACGACCTTAACAAACGAGCACAGAGAGTGAGCGCAGTGATCGACCCCGTGAAACTCGTGATAACTAACTTCCCAGAAGGAGACACCGAGACTTATCAGGTGATAAACAACCCAGAAAACGAGGCCGACGGAACTCACGAAATCGAGTTCAGCAGAGAACTATGGATAGAGCGAGACGACTTTATGGAAGATGCTCCAAAGAAATTCCTCAGACTGGGACCAGGAAAACAGGTGAGACTAAAAAACAGCTATATCATACAGTGCCCAGAGGATATAAACGAGTGTGTGGTTAAGGATGACAATGGTAACATCATCGAAATACATGCCGAACTCATACCTGAAACAAAAACAGGACAGGCTAATAGCAGCATGAAAATAAAGGGCAAAACTATTCACTGGGTGAGTTGCAAACAATGCCTCGAGGCAGAAGTGCGCAACTATGACCGACTATGGATGGTGGAAAACCCAAGAGACGAGGTGGCAGCTTACTCAAAAGCTCATGGCGACGTGAGAGGAATAGAGGCCATGAAACCTTTCCTCAACCCTAACAGCCTCGAAATAAAAAAGGCATACGTGGAGAAATGGGTAGCAACACGAAAACCTATGGATTATCTCCAATTCCAACGTATTGGATACTATAACGTGGACATCGACTCCACAGCTGACCATCTCGTGTTTAATCGTACTGTCGGACTAAAAGATACTTGGGCAAAAATTAATAAATAATTTCAATAGGCCATACCAAGAATGATAACAGGGGATGACTATTTTGACAGCAAGGAATTTAAAAATCTGCTGAAGGATTTCGAAAGCAGATATGACAATGGAGAGGTGCTCTTTTATGACCTCGACAACCTCATTGACTTTGCTGACTATTATAATCTGGTAAACGATGGCGACAGAGAAAATGCCGCCATCGATACCGCTCTGCTACTGTATCCCAATGCCGCAATGGCAGTGGCGTACAAAGCACACATGGCTATCAGCAATAATAAGCTTGAAGAGGCTAAAAGATTGCTGGCACAAACCGACGACACCGAAGACTACCAGTATCTGCTGGCAAAAATCGAACTGACTCTGGCTGAAAACAATGCCAACAAGGCTTTCGATATGGCCAAGGAGATGGTGGAGAACATGAATACTACAAAAGATAAACATGATGCTGCAATAGATACAGCCAACATAATGATTGATTATGAACATGATGACATGGCTGAGGCTCTCATAACTCTCATTAATGATAATGACGGCGACGAAACAAATGAGGTGAAAGCTCGAATAGCTATATGCAGACATGACTACCAAACAGCAATAAATATTCTTGATTCTCTGCTCAGCAAGTATCCTTTCTCAAAAAAATACTGGACGTCTATGACTACATCCCAGTATTTTTCGGGTAATATCAACGATGCCATGGATAGCTGCAACTATCTGCTCGCTATCGACCCTGATGACCCTATCGGTCTTTATACCAAGGCAACAATGATGGAACACCTGGAGAACTACAAAGAGGCGTCAATACTCTACGACAGATATCTGGCTCTGCCAAACCATGGCCCTGAGGCTCTGCTCGACCATGCCGAATGCAAAATAAACATGCTGGCTTATAGAGATGCTATCGCACTGTGCAAACAGTTTATTAATGAGGCCGACAATAGCAGAGCACACCTAATAGGTGAGGCTTACTATACATTGATAATGACCTATATGGCTATTGGCGACAAGGATAATGCTAAGGCCGCAAGAACTGAGGGCGACTCGTATCTCAACGACAACCAAAAATTGGTGATAGACACTAAACTGTTTCTCGAAAAAATTGTGAGCGAAGGAAATGGCGTGGTGTTTGATAACTTTATGCAGAATAACAAGGATAACGTGGAGATGCTAATGCTGGCATTCGACACCGCATACGACCATTCCTTGATATATATTGCATATAAAATAATGGAACAGATACTGATACTAAACAAAAACGAGGACAACAAGGGGTATGGGTTTATGGCTCAACTATGCTGCATTTTGGGATATACTGACGAAATGGTGAAATATCTGGATATGGCTCTGAAAAAATGCAGAACAGAACTGATCAACGTGATGTCGGTGGCTGAATTGGAAGATATGATAAAGTGCGAACAACTCACAGAAGACACAAGGCAACAACTGCAAATCATTATCTCAAACAAACAGCAAACTGAATAGCAACATAATAAATAACAAAGAAATAACAACAAAAAAATAATAACAAAGAAATAACAACAAATAAATAGCATTAATAATAACATTAAATAATAAAGGAACGTGAATTTTATTACATCACTATTGGGCAACCTCAATTATGGCACCATCCTATTTCTGATGATGCTCGAGAGCACGGTCATACCCGTGCCTTCGGAACTCGTGGTGGCACCAGCTGCTTATCATGCCGCTGGCGGTAACCTCAATATCATACTGGTAATCATTGCCGCTACCATAGGTGCAGACCTCGGAGCTACTATCAACTATGTGGCCGCATACTACCTCGGCAGACCTATCATATATCGATTTGCTAACAGCAAATGGGGAAAGATGTGTCTGCTCAATCAGGAGAAAGTGGAGAAGAGCGAAAAATATTTCTATGACCACGGAGTGGCAGCCACACTCACAGGAAGACTGCTGCCGGGAATACGTCACCTCATCTCTATACCTGCTGGACTGGCTAAAATGCATTATGGCAAGTTTCTGCTTTATACCACTCTCGGAGCAGGATGCTGGAACTGCATACTCGCAGCCATGGGATGGTATCTGCATGCCATTGTGCCCGAAAACCAACTGGATGCAAAGATTGAGGAATACTCTGAGTATATAAAAATCTTTATCATTGCCGCTGTGTGCATTGCCATTGCCTTCTTCGTAATCAGGGCTATGATAAAGAAAAGAAAAGGAAAATAATATTATTATAATAGTTAAACAAGTGTGTATATATGGCTAAGCGAAACAATCATCTCGTAATCATGGCAGGAGGTGTGGGTAGCAGATTCTGGCCCATGAGCTCCGCACAAAAGCCCAAACAGTTTATTGATGCCCTCGGCGTGGGAAAATCGCTACTTCAACTTACCGTAGACAGATTCAAAGGGATATGCGAAGTGGAAAACACATGGGTGGTGACAAACAAAGACTATATAGACATGGTAAAGGAGCAACTTCCAGACATGCCCTCTGACCATATCTTGTGTGAACCATGCCGCAGAAATACTGCACCATGCATAGCATACGTGAGCTGGAGAATAAAAAAAATGGATCCTAAGGCTAACATCGTGGTGTCGCCAAGCGACCATATAGTGCTAAACGAACAGGAGTTTAATAGGATTATCACAAACTGTCTGAGATTTACAGGAGAAACAGACTCTATTGTCACACTCGGCATCAAACCGTCAAGACCAGAAACGGGATACGGATATATAGAGGCTGACCTGTCAACCAGTTCTCTGAGAAACAAGGATATTTTTAGAGTTGACTCCTTCCGCGAAAAACCAGATATTGACACCGCAAAGGAATATATCTCCAAAAATAACTATTTCTGGAATGCGGGCATCTTTATATGGAATATCAACACTATAACAAATGCTTTCCGCATGTATCAGCCATCAATGGCAAAGTTATTCGACCGCATGATGCCTGTATTGGGCACCGACGAGGAACAGAAAGAGATTGACAGACTATTCCCTGAATGTGAAAGCATATCTGTGGACTATGCCATCATGGAAAAGGCTGAGGAGATATTCGTATGCCCTGCCGACTTCGGATGGAGCGACCTGGGCACATGGGGTTCGCTATGGGCACAAACAAAAAAAGACCTCTATGGCAATAGCAAAATTGGTGAAAACATCTGCACATACGAAACTTCTAACTGCATCATTCATACTAAACATGAGAAAAAAGTGGTGGTGCAGGGACTTGACGGATATATAGTGGCAGAAAATGACAATACACTGCTCATATGCAAAATGTCGGAAGAACAACGCATCAAACAATTCTCAGGACAGGATTGATCATAAATGAAATAACTGAATAATTAACAGTATATCATTACTCATTTTAATTTTATACACATTACTTATATAAAGATATGGAAAAAAAAGTTGCTTTAATCACTGGTATCACAGGTCAGGATGGATCTTATCTGGCCGAATTTCTTATTGACAAAGGTTATGAGGTGCATGGACTGCTCAGAAGATCATCATCATTCAATACAGGACGTATAGAGCATCTCTATCTCGACGAGTGGGTTAGAGATATGAAAAAGGCAAGACTCGTTAACCTGCACTGGGCTGACATGACCGACTCTTCATCGCTCATCAGAATAATAGGAGAAATCAAACCTACAGAAATATATAACTTGGCTGCTCAAAGCCACGTAAAGGTTTCTTTCGATGTGCCAGAATATACTGCTGATACAGATGCCGTGGGAGTGCTAAGACTGCTCGAAGCCGTAAGAATTTGCGGGCTCGAAAAGACTTGCAGAATTTATCAGGCTTCTACTTCTGAACTGTATGGAAAAGTGCAGGAGGTGCCACAAAGCGAAACTACTCCATTCTATCCACGTTCTCCATACTCTGTGGCAAAACTATATGGATTCTGGATCATGAAAAACTACCGCGAGTCGTATGATATGTATTGCTGCAATGGTATTCTCTTCAACCACGAGAGCGAAAGACGTGGAGAAAACTTCGTGACACGAAAAATTACTCTCGCTGCAGCACGTATAGCACAGGGATATCAGGATAAACTGTATCTCGGAAATCTTAACTCGCTGAGAGACTGGGGATATGCCAAGGATTATGTGGAGTGTATGTGGCTCATTCTGCAGCAACCTGAACCCGACGACTTCGTAATTGCTACAGGGGAATATCATACCGTGAGGGAGTTTGCTACTTTGGCTTTCAAAGAAGTGGGAATAGAACTGGAATGGAAAGGAGAAGGTGTGGACGAAAAGGGATACGACAAAAATACAGGCAAGGCGCTCGTGGAGGTAGACCCTAAGTATTTCAGACCCGCAGAGGTAGACCAACTGCTCGGAAACCCTGCTAAAGCAAAAAAAATACTGGGATGGAACCCTACAAAAACGTCATTCGAGCAACTCGTGAAAATCATGGTGAAGCACGACATGAAATTCGTGAAAAAACTCTTCCTTAAAGCTCAACTCGAGGCCGAAGAATAATCATCACACTTTATCTCTCTTGAGTGATATAACAAAAGAAAGTATGACAATGCTTGACAAAAATTCTAAAATATACGTTGCTGGACATAATGGACTCGTGGGGTCGGCAATATGGAAAAACCTCGAACTAAGGGGGTACCATAATCTCGTGGGACGAACGCACAAAGAACTTGACCTCACTGATCAGTATGCCGTGGAGCAATTCTTCGACCAAGAGAAACCTGATGCCGTGGTGCTGGCTGCCGCATTCGTGGGAGGAATCATGGCTAATAGTCTCTATAGGGCGGACTTCATAATGCAAAACATGAAAATGCAGTGCAACGTGATTGGTAATGCTTATTCGCACGGGGTCAAAAAACTCCTCTTCCTCGGTTCAACATGCATTTATCCTAAAAATGCACCGCAACCAATGAAAGAAGATGCTCTGCTCACCTCCCCTCTCGAATATACAAACGAGGAGTATGCCATTGCAAAAATTGCTGGACTCAAAATGTGCGAGAGCTATAACCTGCAATATGGAACCAACTATATTGCGGTGATGCCAACAAACCTCTATGGGCCTAATGACAACTTCCACCTCGAAAATAGCCATGTGATGCCTGCTATGATGAGAAAGGTGTATCTGGCAAAACTCATTCACGACAATGCATGGGATGCCATACGCAAGGATATGGACAAACGACCTGTGGAGGGAGTTACGGGTAGTGACACCAAAGAACAAATCATGCTGGTGCTAAACAAATATGGAATCAGCAATAATAAGGTGGTGCTATGGGGCACTGGTACTCCGCTGAGGGAGTTTCTATGGAGCGAAGACATGGCTGACGCAAGCGTGCACGTGTTGCTGAACGTGGATTTCAAAGATATCATCGGAATAGAGAAATATTCATCGGTATTCTATGGCAATAGCACTAACGGCGCAGTAGATAGAAACAATAGCGAAGGGCGTGGAGGGGCCATTCCTTCATTGGGGGAAATACGAAACTGCCATATCAACGTGGGAACAGGCAAGGAACTCACCATTAGACAACTGTCGGAACTGGTAGTGGATGCTGTCGGATTCGAGGGTACAGTAGAGTTTGACTCTACTAAACCTGATGGCACACCACGAAAACTTATCGATGTGGAAAAACTGCACTCTCTCGGTTGGACACACAAGGTGGAAATAGACGAGGGGGTAAAGAAACTGTTTGAATGGTATAAGGCAAGCATATCATAATGCAATAAGACTGATTATAATAATTTCATTAGGTCAGATTATTATTATCATGGGATATTAGGGTGTGTCAGAAGTATCTGACACACCCTAAATCATTAGTTTACTCCCCAGCCAAACCATATAAAACAAAGAGACATCAGCGAATGCTGATGTCTCTATTGTGACTCCGAAGGGATTCAAACCCGTAACCTTCTGATCCGTAGTCAGATGCTCTATTCAGTTGAGCTACGGAGCCTCATTGCTCTTCATTTCTGAATTGCGATGCAAAGGTACTCACTTTTTTTCAACCATCCAAATGTTTTGAGCGTTTTTTTTATTTTAGTCCTCATTTTTTCCGCTTTCATTACAAATGGGATGCTTATATCTTGAGTTCCTTCATTATTTCACTCATTTTCTGCAGTGTAGAAATGCGGGTGGGCACAAGCGGCAACCTCAACACATTTTCTATCATTCCCATCTCGTGGAGCATGGCTTTTACGCCAGCGGGATTACCATCCACAAAGAGAAGACTGAAGAGGTCGGTGAACTTATGGTGTATCTTGCGGGCTCCCTCATATTCGCCTCTAAACTCTAGTCTGATCATCTTTGAGAACTCCTTGGGCAAGGCATTGCCAATAACACTAATCACTCCCACTGCACCACAGGAAATCATGGGGAAGGTGAGAGAGTCATCGCCACTGATCACATCGAAATCATCTGGTTTGTTTTTGATTATCTCGTCTACCTGCTCAAGGTTGCCGCTTGCCTCCTTGATGGCCACGATATTGGGGCAGTCCTTGGCCAGTCGCACAGTGGTGGAAGCCTGAAGGTTTACTCCCGTACGTCCCGGCACATTATATAATACCACAGGCAATTTGGTGGCAGCAGCTATGGACTTGAAATGCTGATATAGGCCCTCCTGGGAGGGTTTATTGTAATAAGGACACACACTGAGCACTCCATCTATGCCATGCCAGTCGGAGGTCTTAAGTTCTTCTATCACGGCAGCGGTATTGTTGCCACCGCAACCCATCAGTATGGGTACCCTACCCTTTGCCAGAGAAATGACCAATTCCTTAATCTTCTTCTTCTCATCTGCTGTCAGGCATGGGGTTTCGCCAGTGGTGGCAAGAATGCACAGAAAGTCAGCGCCATTGTCTAGTTGGTATTCAACCAATCTGGTCAGTGATTCATAATCAACACTGCCGTCGGACTTGAATGGTGTGACAAGCGCTATACCTAATCCTTTGAATATATTATGTGCCATAATTGTAAGTGATATCGTTATTTCGTGCGCAAAATTACAAAAAATATCTGTATTAAAAGAATAAAATGCAATAAAAAGGCTGAATTACTTATAACTACGGGAGATAGGGTGAGTCTCCGCTCTGTATTATTACTATTATGCCCAAGAGAGAAATGTTACATATCTTTGTTTCTGAAATATTTGAATTGATTGCATTATATTGTAAACGTATTGTATATTTTTTTAGAAAAAAAACACTGAATTATCAATTATTTTGATTACTTTTGCAACAGATTACAAGAAGAACAGAGCATTTTATCATGACAATAGAAGGAATGATAAGGGGAAGAAAGATTACTTTTGCTGCTGTGGCCATAATGGCTATGGCGGTTGCATGTGTTGTGATTTCATGCGGTTATGATGCTGATATACGCACAGATAAACAGAGCGGCAGAATGACCTTGATTGAAGATACCATGAATGCAAACCCAAATATTGCAATGACACTATGCGACAGTATGCAAAGGGATTGCAAAGATAGCATGGACTATTATGACTTTGAAACTCTCAAGGCTAAAATATATCTGCTGACTGATAGCCCACAGAAGGCTTTGCCTATATTGCAACAAGTGGACAGGTTTGCACTCAACAACCATACATCGGCAAGAAACTATGGACTAATGGCACTGGCTCGATCCATAGAAGCGTCGGTTTATCATGTCACCAGACAAAACAACGACAAGGCCATAAAACTGAATATTCAGGCCATGGAACTGATGATGAAAAGCGACATAAAAGAAAAATGCCCTGAACTGGCTGCTAACCTGGCTGATACATATATATATGTAGACAATATGCCCGAAGCTGCTAAATGGTATAGAAGGGCTCTGTTTCTGGTCGACTCGCTGGCTCTGCCGAAAAAACTCAATGTGACTCTATATATGGGACTGGCACAGATATATGCCAATATCGAGGACTTTAATACAGCCAAACATTATTATGATTTGACTGACAAACAATATGACAACATAAAGAATAACCTGAAATTATATTTCCTCAATAACTACGGTAATTTCTACTATTTTCAGGCGGACTATAATAATGCGCTCACCATGTTTAAACGAATGGAAAGGGAAATAAATAATCAACATTCTTCAACACAACTGGACAGAGCTCTCTGCGATATCAACATGGCTGACGTGTACCTGAACCTCAACATGACTGACAGCGCACAGATTTATCTTGACATGGCAGAACCGATCTTCATCAAAGTGGGTGTGGACGTGGGAATCTTTTATGCCAACACCATAAGAATGGGCATCGCCATAAAGCAAAACAGATATGCTGTGATAGACAGCATCTTGAAAAACGAACCGGATATGCTGATAGAGCAATCGTCAATGAGGACTATAAGATATCGTTATCTCAAACAATATCATGAGCATAAGGGCGACTACAAAAAAGCTTATGAAACGGCTGAAACAGCGTCAAAAGAAAAGGTTGCGCTCACTGACAAACTGAACAACATGAGAGTGGCGGAGATAATGAACCGATTTACTGAAGATACTATCAGACTGCACCACAAAATAGCAATAAGCGAAAAAGACGCATCGCTGGCAAAGGCAAGAAACATGGGGGTCGCACTGGTGGCTGTGGTATTGATGATGGCGCTGGCTATGCTGACCGGATATGTCAATATCAGAAGGAAGAGGACTAAGGCCAGAATGGATATGATACTGCTCAGGTTAGGCAACGTGAGACAGAGAATATCTCCTCACTTTATCTTCAATGTGCTCAACTCAAAAATATGCAAGGAGAACAACGAAGAGGCTGACACTCTGCTCAAATTGACTAAACTCATTAGAGCTAACCTCGACATGAGTTGCAAGATTTGCGTGACAATGAAAGAAGAACTGGATTTCGTTAAAAAGTATGTGGAAATAGAAAATAATCTCATTCATGAGGATATCATGCTCGAGATATGCAACGAAAAAAATATAGTACTGGATGATATTGTTATACCATCAATGTTTGTACAGATATTGGTGGAAAACTCTATACTGCACGGACTGAAAGGTAAAAAGGGAGACAAAATAATCAAGATAAACATAGCGCAAGATCATGACAACACTTACGTGCATATTATTGACAATGGAAGGGGATTTGATATAAGAAGAAATGAAGGGTCGGGTACTAAAAACGGTCTTAACATCATAAGACATACTATCGCCGTAATCAACAGCCACAAACCTTCAAGCCTGCAAATGGAATTTGATATTACCAATATCGAAACAGATGATGGCAACATAAAGGGATGCGACGCTTCTTATACTATTCCACGAAATCTAAACCTAATAAAAAAACTATACTAACATTATGAAAATTCTCATTATCGACGATGATTCAAATGCCATAGACATGCTGGCAAACAAACTAAATAACTATGATGACATCGAAATAATCGGCACCGCCAACACTGGAGAGGAGGGAATGCAAATAGCAAAAATCAATGAACCAGAAGCTATTTTCCTCGATGTAGAACTGCCTGACATATCAGGTTTATCGCTACTGGAACAAATGAACTCATTCCTCAAGGGATGGTGCCAGGTGGTGATGTATACTGGTCATGACTCATACATGCTCTCGGCTTTCAGAAATAATGCCTTCGACTTCCTGATGAAGCCAATAGACGATATTGAACTTGACAACGTGATACAAAGACTATATACTACAAAACGAAACAACGCTGCTATGGCGGGAAGCGGAATCGTGACAAGAAGCAACGACGACAAACTGCTCTTCTATACAAATACATCCGACTTCAGACTCGTACACGTGCAGGATATAGGTCTTTTTCAGTATAACCACGACCTTAGGGTTTGGGAGGTGGTGGTGGCATGCCGCAAGGAACCAATCAAATTGAAAAGAAACGCAAACAATGAAACGCTGCTGGCCATAGACCCGAGGTTTATACAGGTTAGCCAGAAATTTATCATTAACATCAATTACCTGCTCGAGGTGAAAGATAATATGTGCAAACTCTTTCCTCCATTCGATAAGGTGGACTATGTGAAAGTGGGACGACTGTTTAAGAAAAAACTCATAGAGAGATTCAACACTCTTTGAGCAGATAGTGACAGTCTAAACAATCTACAATCAAAAAACAGTCTCCAAAATCTACAATCAAAAAAACAGTCCCCAAAATCTACAATCAGCGAGAACCAATATACAGGCATATCATACCCAGCAATACGAGTGCAAGATCGACAACCTTGGAGCGGAGATTCTTCTCATGAAAGGCCACCGCACCAAAAAGAAAACTTACCACTACACTGCCGCGCCTAATCATGGATACAATGCTTATCATGGCGCCTGGCAAACTGAGCGAGTAGAAATAGATGAAATCGGCGGCACTCAGGAAGATGCTCACACAGATGATGCCCCGATCCCACCTAAACGGGGTTGTGGAACGGCGATGTGGATACCAGAGAAGCATGAGCATGGCTCCCATCATAAAGCACTGATATATATTATACCAACTCTGCACCAGCATGCGATTGAGACCAACTCCACCCTCTGAAGGCATGGCCATGAGATATTTGTCGTAGAGTCCGCTAACGGCACCCAAAACAGCAGCTCCTACTATCATCCATATCCAATGGTCGTGCTTGAAATCAATGCCTTCCTTGCGACCGCTACGACTCAGCATGAAAAAGGATATCACGGCAAGCATCACTCCTGACCACTGCCATAGATTGAGACGTTCACCAAACACTATGAAGGCACCCACAAGCACCATAACTGGACGAGTGGCGTTGATGGGGCCAACAATGGTGAGTGGAAGATGCTTCATGCCAAAATAACCCAACACCCAACTGCTCAATACAATGCAACTCTTAAGCAACACAAATTTATGGACATCCCAACCGGCCTCAGGAACATAATAACTCGAATCTTCGGGTATGAACGAACCAAAGCTCAGCAGTATGAACGGGAGGAATATCAACGACGAAAAAAGTGTATTGAGAAAGAGCACTGGAATGACGGCATTGCCATTGAGAGCCTTCTTCTTGAAGGAGTCATAAAAGCCCAATAGGGCTGCTGACATAAACGCAAATATCAACCACATATTCTTTATTGTTATCCTTATTAATTCTATGTTTTCTTATTTTATGACTATCGAGAATAGTATCTATGGCAGACATCTTGTAACTGTAGATAACTGCTATGCCTGTCAGTATTCGACCTCTTCAAGAAACAGGGCATTGGCGGGCATCGATTCGCCTGCCGCACAACGACTCTTGCCCTCTATCACATCTCGATACTGACTGATACTGAGACGATGGCGACCAACATCTATGAGTGTACCAACAACTGCCCTCACCATATTACGCAAAAACCTGTTGGCCTTTATCTCAAAATACCACTGATGATCGGAAACCTTATGCCACTGGGCACTATACACCTTGCACAGGGTGGTCTTAACATCTGAATGGCTCTTGCAGAATGCACCAAAATCCTCATACTCTAATAATATGGACGCTGCCTCATTCATCAACGAGAAGTCGAGAGGGTAATGAAGACAACAGGAATAGGCACTGAGGAAAGGGTCTTTGCGGGTATGTACGAAATAGCGGTATCGGCGTGACGTGGCGCTAAATCGGGCATGCATATCATCAGACACATGCTCCAATGACAATACAGACATGTCGAGAGGCACCATGCGATTGAGACGATATGCCACTTGCTGGCAGTCCAAATCGGCAGCATGGTCGAAATGGGCCACCATCATGCGGGCATGCACACCTGCATCTGTACGGCCAGCACCCACTACGGTGATATCGGTACGGAGCAGCGTGGAGAGTGCCTTCTGCAACTCATGCTGAACAGAATTGCCATTGGGCTGTATCTGCCATCCGTGATAGCGTGTTCCATCATATTGTAGCGTGACGAAATATCTCATTGACTCTTGCTATTGCATTTATGTGTAAACTCTATTGTTTCCTCGATTCATTAGAATGCACAACAACCTTGATCTTGGATATGCGGCGCTCTTGCATCTCCATGACCTCAAAGGAATAATGGGCATAGTCAAGCTTTTCATTCAGCACAGGGAATTCTCCCTTGAGTTCAAGAAGCAATCCTGCCAACGTGTCGGCATCGCCAGCTGCATCGGCAAAATCTTCATCGTCAATATCCATAATCTTATAGAAATCGCTTAGAAGTGTCTTGCCTTCAAAAAGATAGGTATTGCTGTTTACCTTTACATAACTTTTCTCATCATCATCATATTCGTCATTGATCTCTCCTACTATCTCCTCTAGAATATCCTCAAGCGTAACAATGCCGCTGGTACCGCCAAACTCATCCACAACAATGGCTATATGAACCTTGTTGTTCTGGAATTCTCGAAGAAGGTCGTCAATCTTCTTGGTCTCAGGCACAAAATAGGGAGGACGTATCAACGACTGCCATCTAAACGTGGACGGCTTGCCCAAATGTGGTAGCAGGTCCTTGATATACAACACTCCACGTATGTTGTCGCTATTGTCTTGATAAACAGGTATGCGTGAATAGTTGTTGTCGACAATACACTTGAGTACTTGAGGGAATGAAGACTTGATATTGAGGTCGACAACATCCTGACGACTGGTCATAATCTCCTTGGCTGTTTCGTCGCTGAAACGTACTATGCCCTCAAGCATGTTTTTCTCATCTCGTATGTCTTCCTTGTCGGTAAGCTCAAGTGCTTGCTCTAGTTCATCCACACTGAGCACCCTACCCTCTTTCTGTATCACTTTCTCTGCCAACACTCCAGACTTGAGCAATACAGAAGAAAACGGATAGAAAATCTTGCGAAGCAAGGTGATGACATTTACCGAAAAACGACAGAAACGCAATGCTTGATTGCCACAATAAATCTTGGGAATAATCTCTCCAAACAAAAGGAGTACAAAGGTGAGCACTACCGTCAGACAAAGAAACTGCAACCATACTGCATTGCCAAAACTAACCACCTGGGCAAAGAAATAATTGCAGAGCATGATTATCGTCACATTTACCAAATTATTGGTAATGAGAATGGTAGCGAGAGTACGCTCTGAGTCGTTTCTAAGAGCCATGATTGACGCATCGCGATCATCCTTGCTCTCCTCGAGCTCATTGATATCATTGGGGGACAATGAAAAAAATGCTATTTCTGAACCAGAGGCAAAACCCGACAAAAAGAGTAAGGCTACAGCCATCACGCCTGCAATGACCGCACCTGTGCCAGGTTGGAAAAACTCTACTTGACTTAATATATAATCTATTTCTTCCACTTAAAATAAATTGGTGTTGTCAGAATATAAAAACACCGTCATCTACAGTTGCCGAAGCATCTGAAGGTGATGAATTGTCTTGATTTGAAGGTAGAGGTGAAGGTTTGACTGTTTCATCCACCAACTTCTGATGTTCGGTGGATGTCTTGCCCGACTGTGATTTCGGAGTGAGCATCTCCATATTCTCTGCCCATATCTCAGTGAGATTATGCCTTATTCCATTCTTGTCGTCATAAGTGCTGTAGCGCAGACGTCCTTCAATATAAAGCTTGTCACCCTTGTGAACATATTTCTCAACTACCTCTGCCAATCGCTTCCACAATATGATACGATGCCAGTCAGTGCGATCAGGTACTTGTGTGCCATTCTGGAGCGTATATCCGCGCTCGGTGGTGGCAAGTGTCAACTTGGCTACAGCTACACCAGCATCCACATACCTTACCTCTGGCTCCTGACCTACATTGCCTATAAGCATAACCTTGTTCATACTTACAAAACGATTACTTGCACATGCCTAAATATTCAAATTGGAAATTCTTGCCCTTGGCAGAGGGAAACTGGCTACGACTGTCAACACGCTGGCGCAGATGCTCAACGATACGGTTATAGCAGTCGATGCCTGAATATGCCTTGCAACGAGCAACAAAATGTGTGTCGCGATACTGGAATTTACCTGTACCAGGCACCAACTGGACACGCTTGAAATCAATGGTTCCCTCATACCAGCCAAAACGTTCCTCATTTAGTTGAAGTACTATAGGAGCACTGGCCTTTGCCTTGTTTTCAGAGGGACTCACTGAATGTAAAGCCTTCTTCTCCTTGAAGTCCTGCATAGTGGCTGCCTCGGTCTTTATGATAATAAAATATACCCTCGGGCGAATCTTATATCTCTTGGGATAGAAAACTGCACTGGCAGCATAATCGCGAATATCGTTTTCCAATATGGAATTCATGCCAATCTCGTCAATGCCACTCAAAAAAGATATAGCATCATCTACGTTATCTACAAGAATTTCCTTGTCAAAATATCTAAGATATAAATTCATCGTGAAAATAAGTTGTTGTTTTTCTGAATGCAATAAAAATAAAAAAAGAGCGGAAAACGGGACTCGGACCCGCGACCCCAACCTTGGCAAGGTTGTGCTCTACCAACTGAGCTATTTCCGCAATCTTAATTAACAATGTGAAGAGGAGGAGACTCGAACTCCCACGTAACAATTTACACTACCCCCTCAAAGTAGCGCGTCTACCAATTCCGCCACCTCTCCAACATTATGGGTCAAAAAAGAAAAAGAGTGTGCCCAGAACAGGACTCGAACCTGCACGCCTCGCGACACACGCACCTGAAACGTGCGCGTCTACCAATTCCGCCACCTGGGCAAAATAATATGGAACCTACTTCCAAACTCTTTTCTTGTACAATAAGTGAGCGGAAAACGGGACTCGGACCCGCGACCCCAACCTTGGCAAGGTTGTGCTCTACCAACTGAGCTATTTCCGCAATCATTACCATTTGTGTGGTGCATTTCTCTTAATGCGGTGCAAAGGTAATGCTTTTTTTTTTATCCACAAACTTTTTCGGCATTTTTTTTAGAAAAATGTGCTAATTCATCCGATTTTTATAGTCTTCATAGCCAAAAACCTTCATTATCTCTATATTTCCGTCTTTTTTTAGCAGACCTAACGATGGATGGGAAATACCATTAAACATAGTGGTTTTTACCGTCGTGTAGTGAATCATATCCTCAAAAATGACACGACTGCCTACATGAAGGGGCTCATCAAACTGCCAACTGCCCATAAAATCTCCAGAAAGACAACTATTGCCACCCAATCGGTAGATATTGTCTCCCTTGGCATTCACATCTTCTATGACCTTGGCTCCTCGAACCTCAGGGTGGTATGGCATCTCAAGGCAGTCTGGCATGTGACAAGTGAAACTCACATTGAGTATGGCTGTCTGGATGCCATTATTCGAAACGATGTCTACAACCTCTGACACCAACGGACCCGTTTGCCATGCAAAAGCACTGCCTGGCTCCAAAATGACTCGCAGATGGGGATAGCGATTATGAAAATCTGTAAGCAACGATAACAATAGTGGTATATCATAATCGCTGCGGGTCATCAGATGCCCACCACCAAAATTGATCCATTTAATCTGAGAAAACCATCTCGAAAATTTCTCCTCTATATATAATAAGGTGCGCTTAAACACATCGGAACCGCTCTCGCAATGGCAATGGCAATGGAATCCTTCGATATCATCAGGTAACTGGTCGGGCAAAAGGTCGGAGGTAACTCCAAAACGGGTGCCAGGTGCACAGGGATTATACAATAATGTGCCTACCTCGGAATATTCAGGATTTATCCTCAACCCCAATGATGTGCTGGAATTGGCTGCCTTAACCTTTTGATGGAAACGCTCATATTGCGACAATGAATTGAAGGTGACATGACTGGAATATCTTGCTATATCTTCAATCTCATCGTCTGTATAGGCAGGTGAGTAGGTGTGGGCAGGTGATCCAAACTCCTCGTATGCCAAACGGGCTTCATTGAGACTGCTGGCTGTGGTGGAATGTATATACTCACGGAAAATGGGAAAGGTGCGCCACAGAGCAAAGGCTTTGAAGGCCAAAATAATCTCTGTATCTGACTTGCGGGCCACATCTGAAATCAATTTCAGATTGCGGCGCAACTTCTCTTCTTCTAATACATAAATAGGGGTTTTTACACCCGAAAAAGTCTCTTTATCGGTCTTCATTCTTAATTTATATCGTTAATTATGGTGCAAAGATAACTTTTTATTATCAGAATATTGCTTTATTGCCTTAAAATTATTACATTTGCACTTGAAAAGAGATTTTGCGTATTATGAAACTCATAATAATGACCAAACCCACGTTTTTCGTGGAAGAAGACAAAATACTTACCTCATTGTTTGATGAAGGTATGGACAACTTGCATTTATACAAGCCGGGAGCTTCGCCAATGTATTCCGAGAGACTACTAACTCTGCTGCCTGAAGACCTCGACAGAAAGGTCACAGTGCACGAGCATTTCTATCTAAAAGAGGAATATGGACTCAAGGGAATACACATTGACAACGAGACTGACACCGCACCGCAAGGGTACAAAGGACACGTTAGCAGAACTTGCACAGACCTGAACAAACTAAAAGATGCTAAGCGCAATGCCGACTATGTGCTGCTCAAATATATTTTTGACAGCCAGACAGACAGATCTAAGAAGGCTACATTGAGCATGGACGCACTGGAACAAGCTGCTAAATGCGGACTAATAGACAAACATGTGTATGCCTTGGGAGGCATGAATGACGACACCGTGAGGATGGCTAAAGACCTTGGCTTCGGAGGTGTGGTGATATGCGGTGACCTATGGAACAGGTTCAATATCCATCAGGAAATGGACTATAAGGAACTAATCCAGCATTTCAAAAGACTCAAAAAAATTATCGGTTAACAAAAATAGTTAGTAAACATAATAATACATAAAAAAATGAGTGAACAAAACTCTTACATGGTATTCTCGGGTACAAATTCGAGATATTTGGCAGAGAAAATTTGCCAAAGTTTGAATTGCCCTCTGGGTCAGTTGGTTATCACCAAATTTTCTGACGGGGAGTTTGCTGTATCATACGAAGAGTCTATTCGCGGACGCGATGTCTTCTTAGTGCAGAGCACTTTCCCAAATTCTGACAACTTGATGGAACTGCTGCTGATGATTGACGCAGCAAAACGCGCTTCAGCACGCACCATCAATGCCGTAATCCCGTATTTCGGATGGGCAAGACAAGACAGAAAAGACAAACCAAGAGTAAGCATCGGAGCAAAACTCGTGGCTGACCTGCTGAGCGTGGCTGGCATAGACAGACTCATCACTATGGACCTGCATGCCGACCAAATACAGGGATTCTTTGATGTGCCCGTTGACCATCTATACGCATCGGGAGTAATTCTGCCTTATCTACAAAGCCTAAAACTCAAGGATATGGTTATCGCCTCTCCTGACGTGGGAGGATCGAAACGAGCTAACACTTATGCCAAATATCTGGGATGCCCTCTGGTATTGTGCAATAAAACTCGAGCAAGGGCCAATGTGGTGGATAGCATGCAGATTATTGGTGATGTGAAAGACAAAAATGTGATTATCATCGACGATATGGTAGACACCGCTGGCACCATAACAAAAGCTGCCGATATCATGAAAGAGGCTGGAGCACTTACGGTGAGAGCATGCGCATCTCACTGCGTGATGAGCGGACCTGCCAGCGAACGTGTGCAGAATTCTGCACTCGAGGAGATAGTGTTTACCGACTCTATACCCTACTCCAACCGATGCGCCAAGGTTAAACAACTCTCTGTGGCTGACATGTTTGCAGAAACAATCAAAAGGGTTATAAACAACGAAAGTATCAGTAGTCAATATCTTGTATGAGAATTACTACTTCATTTATTACGCTGGCACTCGCTGCTCTTGTTACAGCGGGATGCCAATGCAAGTCTTGTAATACCAAGGTGGCTGAGATTGCGGATGATGGCTCTACTATTGCTGCATACGATGAATCAAACGGAAAAGCAACAAACAACGAGATGACCATCACAGAAATGCACATCAAGGATATAGACGGCAATGACCACAGCCTCAGAGAGGAAATTGCAAAAAACAAGATCACAATAGTTGATTTCTGGGCTTCGTGGTGCGGTCCGTGCCGTCAGGAAATGCCTAATCTTGTAAACCTGTATGGCTCATACAAGGACAAAGGTTTAGGCATTGTCGGCATTTCTCTTGATACAGAAAAAGAGGCTTGGAAAGAGGCTATTAGCAATCTGGGCATCACATGGTGCCAACTCTCTGACCTTGGAGGATGGGACAGCGAAGCTGCCATGGTGTTCAACGTAAGGGGCATACCTTACACCATTGTCACCGACAGCAAAGGCACTATTCTCGCAACTGGACTGAGAGGTAGCGAACTGGAACAATTTATCGAAGAAAAACTGAAATAATCCTATATATATACGGTTATCTAATAGTATATATTCTTTAGGTATATAACATCAATTAATGAGGGTGTGTCAATATCAATCGACACACCCTCATTAATTATTATGGATACTGATACCATCAGACCCCAAAGAGCCTGATGGCAAGAGTAATATTAGAGACTGTTAGGAATTTCAATCCATCTCACATAGCAGAAGTCCTGACGGTGAGGCAGTTTGTCATTCTTTGGATACATACGTATGGCGCTCTTGTAAGAACCGGCATTATTGAGTTCAAGATTTCCCTCGAATGTGTAGAGGTTGCCCTCTTTCTTTGTCACCTGAAGAGGAATTATGCTGAACACGTGGTCTTCACCATTCTTGTCGGTGCTTATATTTACAAGTTCGAGACCAATGGCATCGTCGAGGCCCTGCTCGTCTACTACGTAGCGCACGGTGTAAGGAGTACCAGTCTGTGCGCCAGTGGCAGGAATAGACCACTCTGATGAAACCACTTTGATGGAGTCCCAGCGCTCAGCCACAGCCTCTTTCCAGAGAGCAATCTCCTTGGCCAACTTGTTATCGTCGGCAGAGAGTGCCTTGAAGCGTGCAGCCTCCTTGCAGTAGAACTTGTCATAGTAGTCGTCGAGCTGTCTCTTCATTGTGTAATGAGGAGCAATCTGGGCAATAGAGTTCTTGATAACCTTTACCCAACCCTCACTATAGCCTTTCTTGTTCTTATTGTAGAAGAGAGGTATGATCTCGTTTTCAAGCAAGCCATAGATGGTGGCAGCATCTAACTGATCCTGATAACCTTGGTTCTGGTATGTACGCTTCTCAGTGAGAGCCCAACCAGCACCCTCGCGGTAACCCTCAAGCCACCATCCGTCGAGCACTGAAAGGTTTACAACTCCGTTCATCTCTGCCTTTTCGCCTGATGTACCGGAAGCTTCGAGTGGACGTGTTGGGGTGTTCATCCAGATGTCTACACCTGACACAAGACGACGAGCAAGCAAGAAGTCATAGTCCTCAAGGAATATTATCTTGCCAAGGAACTCAGGACGTTGGCTTATCTCATATATCTTCTTGATGAGACCCTGTCCAGCACCATCAGCAGGGTGAGCCTTGCCAGCAAAGAGGAACTTGACAGGACGCTCTGGGTTGTTGACGATCTTTGACAAGCGCTCGAGGTCGGTGAAGAGCAGGTGAGCACGCTTGTAAGTAGCAAATCGACGGCAGAAGCCGATGATGAGTGCATTGCTGTCTATGCTCTCGAGCAAAGAGACTACACGTGATGGATCGCCCTGATTCTTAAGCCATGTGTCTCGGAACTGCTCACGGATATAGTTGACCAGTTTATCCTTGAGACCCTTGCGTGTCTTCCATATCTCTTCGTCGTCCACATTATAGATTGCCTCCCAGATGCTCTGATTACTCTGGTCGTGCATGAAATTCTTGTCGAAATGCTTGCCGTAGAGCTGTTTCCACTCAGTGGCAGCCCATGTTGGGAAGTGCACACCATTAGTCACATATCCTACGTGGTTTTCCTCAGGATAGTAGCCATTCCAAATGGGAGCAAACATCTTCTGAGAAACCCATCCGTGCAATTTGCTCACACCGTTGACCTCCTGGCAGGTGTTGCATGCGAATGTAGACATACAGAAACGCTCAGCGTGGTCTTCGGGATTGGTACGACCCATGCCGATGAACTCATCCCAAGAGATGCCGAGTTTTGCAGGATATCCACCCATATACTTGCCGAAGAGACCCTCGTCAAAGTAGTCGTGACCTGCAGGCACTGGTGTATGAACGGTATAGAGAGAAGAAGCGCGTACGAGCTCCATGGCCTGGTTGAAAGAGAGTCCTTCTGCTACATAATCGCAGAGACGCTGCAGATTGCAGAGAGCTGCATGACCTTCGTTGCAGTGATAGACATCCTTCTTGATACCCAGTTTCTTGAGCAGGAGCATACCACCAATACCGAGCAGAATTTCCTGCTTGAGTCTGTTCTCCCAGTCGCCACCATAGAGTGAGTGAGTGATTGGTTTATCAAACTCAGAGTTCATATCATTATCGGTATCAAGGAGATAGAGTTTCACACGACCAACATTGGCCACCCAAACAGAAGCGTGAACCTGATAGTTGGTGTATGGCACGTCAACAACGAGAGGGTTGCCGTCTTTATCCATCACACGCTCAACTGGCATTGAATTGAAGTTCTGTGCCTCATATTTGGCTATCTGCTGACCATCCATGCTGAGGGTTTGGGTGAAATAGCCAAAACGATACAGGAATCCCACTGCGCACATGTCGACATTGCTATCTGAAGCCTCCTTCACATAGTCGCCGGCCAGCATGCCAAGACCGCCAGAATAGATCTTGAGTGCAGAATGAATACCATATTCCATACAGAAATAGGCAACAGAAGGCCTTGTGCTGTCTGGTTTTACATCCATATACTCGCGGAAAGACTTGTAAACGGACTTGATGCGCTTCATGAGGGCGCTGTCTTTTACAATCTCTTCTTTGCGCTCATAGCTAAGTCTTTCAAGCAAATGCACAGGGTTGTGCTTTACGTCATGATAGAGCTCGGGAGCAAGGTCTCTGAACAGGTCTCTTGCTTCATGGTTCCATACCCACCACATATTGTGGGCCAACTCATCCAGACACATAAGCTGCTCTGGAAGTGTAGATTTTACTGTCACCTCTCTCCATTGTGGAGCGTTGGCATAATCTGCTTTTATTTTCATTTTTTTATAATTATAAATAATGATTATTTTCTGTTTTCTGCTTTTCTCAATGCTATATCGTAAGCCTCATGATAGTATTTGATAAACTCGCTCCAAAGGGCTTTCTCCGACAGTTTGGATGCGTTGGCCCTGCACTTGTCTATCTCTTTCTTGCTCTTTACAGAGTATGCGGCTACTGTATCCTTGATGTCGTCTGCCACTTCAGAATAGTTATAGTCAGTGCGGTGAATTACCTTAACACCATCCTCTATTTCGCCATATCTGCCCACCTCATGGTTGACCCAGAGTCCAAATCCTGCTAAGTCGGTAGTGATGCATGGCACCTTGAAAGCTATAGCCTCAAGAGGGGTATATCCCCATGGTTCGTAATATGAAGGATAGATGCAGAGGTCATTGCCGAGCACTACATCATAGTAGCTGAGGTTGAGCACACCATCATGACCGTCGAGATAGCATGGCAGGAAGATTACTTTCACATTATCCTCTTTTCTGTTGTGCATGTCATAAATCTTCATCATGCTCAACACGTTGTCGTGGCTCATCTCATGCAACCAATGTGTTACCTGAGGCACCTCGAGTGGTGTATCAAAAGTATTGCCGCTGTTTATTCTGTCGATGAGATCCTGTCGTGGCTCCCCTACCCATCCCGGCACTTCTATGAATGCCAGCACTTTCTTCTTCAGGTCGCGGTCGCGCAGCAATCTGTTCATTGACTCTATAAACACATCCACTCCTTTGTTTCTAAACTCATATCTGCCACTTGTGGAAACAATGAGAGTGTCTTCATCGAGAGTTTCGCCAAGCAACGCATTTGCCACCTGCAACAGTTTGGCCCTTGCAGCCTTTCTCTTTTTGGTGAATGTGGCCTTTGAAGGTACAAAACTATTGTCGAAACCATTGGGTAGCACCACATCTACGGGTTTGTCAAGCAATTCAACACACTCCTTGGCTGTTATCTCGCTCACTGTTGTGAAACAGTCGGCATGCAATGCTGTCTGCTTTTCTATTGAATGCTTGCTCTGCATGTTGAGTTCCTGTGCCATCTGGTCGCCATTATATGCGAAAAGATAGTCATACAGGGGTTTCATGTTTCCAGCGATGCTCCTGCCTATGCTTGTGGCATGAGTGGTAAAGATGGTGCCCACCTGCGGCAGTTTGTTGTTGATATACAACAGTCCGAGTCCTGTCATCCACTCATTTGCATGGTATACCACCTTATCGGCTGACGAGAGGTTGTAATGATAATAGTGCTCTACCACAAGAGCTGCAGCGTATGAGAACATGGATGCCTCATCATAATCACCATAGGCATGCAGACTGTCTACCTGATAGTGTTCCCAAAGCCAGCCGTAGATTTCATTTTTCTTTTCGAAATACTTATTGAAGTCAACCAGCACGGCAACGGGTTCGCCAGGAATATTCCATCTGCCCACCTTAATGTCTAACCCATCGTTTACAGCAGCTTTGCGCCACTCTGTAAACATTTTCTTATCCTCATTAAAATATGGGCATGGCTTGTCTCCCCACACGTCAGGACCGATGAATATCAACCTGTCATTTAATGATGTTTGAATAGTCTTGGCACGTGTTGACAACACTGTGTAAATGCCACCCACTTTATTACAGACTTCCCAACTTGATTCGAATATATAGTCGGGTAATAACTTTGTTTTATCCATTACAATACTTTGATAGAGCCGCAAAGGTATAAATTTTTTCACTAATTTCCAAATATTTTTTATGTATTTTTATGTTTTGAGCCATTTGTTTTACCTATATCAATTTCTCAACACCGATAGTATCAATAAATAGAGTTTTTTACTTCTCCAATCCACAAATAATGCAACCCTTATACAATTTATCTGGCAAACAGGACTGAAAAGCAGATTTTTTTTATTAACTTTGCGGCGGTTTTATTTCATACACCTTATATATTATATATAGTGAAGACAGTCAAACATATTACCGGTATTGTGGTGTGGACCTTGTTGGGTCTATACCTTCTGTTGGTTATGGCTGTCAATATTCCTGCCATCCAATCGCTCATTGGTAATGCCGTGGCCAATGTTATCAGCGGCAAAATAGCATCAAAGGTTGAGATTGCCCATGTAGACATAGGACTGCTCAATAGGGTGATCATGGATGGTGTGACCATATACGACCAGCAGGGAAAGGTGATGCTCAGATCATCGCGACTGTCGGCAAAAATTGATATCCAGGACCTGATAGATGGCAAGATTTCAATCTCATCGGCACAGATATTCAGCACAGACATAAAACTATATAAACAGAATGCCAACTCAAAAGCCAACTTCCAGTTTATCCTCGACTCGCTGGCATCCAAAGATACTACTTCCAAGTCGCCACTGAACCTAAAAATTAACTCGCTGATCATACGTCACAGTAATGTGGTGTATGATAGGTTTGACATGGCTCCTACCCCAGGGCGTTTCAACCCCAACCATATAAACATCAGCAATATCAGCGCTCACGTAAACCTCAATACGCTCACCGACGATTCACTAAACATAAATATCCGTAAACTATCACTCACCGAACATTCGGGCATCGACATAAAGCGTTTGTCCACGAAGATAGAAGCGGGCAAAAGTTCTTTCCTTCTACGAGACTTTATTCTCAAGATGCCCAGCACAGAGATTTCATCCGACAATATCATGGCATCTTACCGTATGAACAACGGGAAAATCAATCGCCGCTCTTTAAAGTTCAATGGAAGTATCAGCGCCAAACAGCTCACGCCTTGCGATATAGTAGCAGTGGTGCCTGCCTTGAAGGATTTCGACAGTCCACTTTCGGCCAACATAATATTCAGTTCCACATTCCCTAAGATCAACATCAAAAAACTAACCATAGCATCCAATGGAGGCGAAATAAGCATGGATGCTCATGGCAAAATTTCCAATTGGGATACCACACCAGTATGGAACGCAGACATCAACCACCTTGACATGTCTGCACAAACAGTGGCTTTTGTAAAAGAGAACCTAAAAGGGCAAAAGACCGATATTCCCGATATTCTATCACGCATAGGCAACATCAAGGCAAGCGGCACAATAGGTAGCCACAAAAAGGATGCCTACATGGCTGACATAAGAATGAAAACGGATGTTGGCAACCTGACACTTGATGTGGACATTGATGGCCATAGCTATACGGGACTACTAAAAACAGAAGGATTAAACCTCAGAAAAATTCTCGACAATAGCGATTTTGGTAATCTGATTACAAACATCAAACTGCGCGGGCAACGTAATGGAACTTCAATTACATCTATTGCCGCCAATGGAAAGATAGACCTGCTCGAATACAAAAAATATCCATACCAAAACATCACCATAGATGGTTCTTACAGCAAAAAAAACATCGAGGGATTGCTTAAAGTCTACGACCCAAACGTGTCTTTAGAAGCCAGCGGCAGCGTAGACATCAGCAAGAAGCAAAAGAAAGTAAACATCACGGCATATCTCAACAAGTTAAAACCCAAAAGCATCATGCTTAGCGATAAATGGGGAGACGCTATGGTGACAGGTAATATCATTGCCGACTTCAACGGCAGCGATATCAACAACGCCAACGGACAGGTTGTCATTTCCAACGTGGCAGTAAAATCAGAAACTACTGACTATGACCTCAACGAAATGAAAATTATGTCGGGGTATGATGAGGATAAGCATTTCCTGCGCATGGACAGCGATTTCGGCAATGCAGAAATCATCGGACAGTTTAACTACAATACGCTGGCACAAACCATCATAAATATTATTGCAAAGAAACTGCCCACACTGCCTGGACTGCCCAAAACAACCAAGAGCACCAATAATGTGTTTAAAATAAACACCTTTATCACCAAGACAGACTGGCTAAAACAACTGCTCGGAACAGACCTCACCCTGTCGCAACCTATGCTGCTGCAAGGCGATATTGACGGCATGGCACAAACCATCAACATCAACTGCTCACTGCCAGAATTCCTACTCGGACAGAACAAATACTTTAATGCACATGCCAACATCTCAAGTCCTAATGACTCGCTGGCATGCACCTTCGGACTTACCAAGATGATGAAGAATGGTTCATTGGTGTCACTAAACCTTGAAGGGAACGCAGCATACAACAACCTCAATAGCACATTCTCATGGAGAAACATAACAAGCAACAACTCCTATGGCACCATCAACACATCGTCTTATTTCTTTGCCGATAATGCACAGAAACCAGCAGCTGAGATAAGAGTCAAGCACTCCAACATGGTAATGAACGGTGCCAAATGGGATATCAACCCATCGTCAATCCAATTCTCTGATAAACATCTTAGAATAGACAACTTCAGCGCTGTTCACAACAAACAACATATATATATAAATGGTGTGGCTACCGAGAGCAACAACGACTCCATCACCGTAGACCTCAGAGGCATCGACGTGGAATACGTGCTCGACCTTGTGAACTTCCATTCCGTAGAATTCAGCGGCTATGCCACAGGCAAAGCATATCTGGCATCGCTCTTCGGCACTCCAAGAGCACATGGCAAACTAATCGTTGACGATTTCAGATTTGAAAACGGACGCATGGGAGTGCTGGATGCCGACGTGACATGGAACAATATTGAGAAACAAATAGACATAGATGCCGTGGCCGATAATGGACCACGCTCCATGACATTCATAAACGGGTATGTGTCGCCATCAAAGAATTATATAGACCTCGGCATCGACGCTAACGGCACAAGCATAGAATTTCTCAATTCTTTCACCAGCAATTTTCTGAAAGACGTTTCAGGTAATGCCAAAGGCAACGTGCACGTGGTGGGACCACTCAGCGCAATAAATCTTGTGGGCAAACTCGTGGTTAACGGACAGTGTACGGTAAACGCCCTAAACACTACATATTATCTCAAATCAGACACGGTGAATTTCATACCTAACGAGATTGAACTGAGGCATATCCCACTCTATGACATTCATAACAATGTGGGATACGCCACCGGAAATATCCACCATAAAAATCTATCAAAACTGTCTTACGACCTCGATATCACCACTGACAAGATGCTGGTATACGACTTCACAGACTTCGGCGAATCAAATTTCTATGCCACAATATATGGAAAGGGAGACGTGGGTATACACGGCAAAAGCGGACAACTAAACATCGATACCGAGATAACACCACTACCTGGTTCGGTGTTTGTCTATAACGTGTTTGACCAAGATAATATATCCGACCAGAGATTCATCGAATGGAACGACAAAACAAACATGCAGCCAACAGATAGCATAAGCAAAAACAGCATGTTGGCAACAGGCAAGGTGGGCAGCAACTTTGATTTCGGTACAGAAATCAATATCGACTTCAAGATCAACTGCACCCCAGATGCCACCATCAAACTGCTGATGGACAGCAGAAGCAATGACTATATAACCCTCAACGGAAAGGGTATGATAAGGGCAAACTTCTTCAACAAAGGCACATTCTCGATGTTTGGCACATACGAGGTGACCAACGGCACATATGGTATCACCATACAAGATATCATAAAAAAGAATTTCATATTCAATGAGGGAGGCACCATCACCTTCCAAGGCAATCCCTTTGAAGCACCTCTCAACCTGCAAGCCTCGTATACCGTAAACGGAGTGTCGCTCTCCGACCTCAACGTGGGCAACAGTTTCTCAAACAATACCATCCGCGTGAACTGCCTCATGAACATCACAGGCACACCAGAGAAACCGCAGATTGATTTCGATTTCGATATGCCCACCGTGAGCACCGATGAAAAACAAATGATAAGAAGCATCATCAACAGCAAGGAAGAGATGAACCAGCAGGTCATATACCTGCTCGGAATAGGACGCTTCTATCCACAAGGCAGCAATAACGAGACAGCACAAAACGAAAGGCAAAGCCAAACATCACTTGCAATGCAAAGCCTGCTCTCAGGCACTCTCTCAAGCCAAATCAACTCTCTGCTGGGCACAATGATAAATAGCAACAACTGGAATTTCGGCGCAAATATATCCACTGGAGACGAAGGCTGGAACAATGCCGAATATGAAGGATTGCTCAGCGGCCGACTGCTCAACAACCGACTGCTCATCAACGGACAGTTTGGATATCGCGACAATGCTGCCACCGCCAACCAAACATTCATAGGCGATTTCGACGTTAGATACCTCCTGCTACCAAATGGCAACATAGCCATAAAGGTATACAATCAAACAAACGATAGGTATTTCACCAAGTCGAGCCTCAACACTCAAGGGGTGGGATTGATAATGAAAAAAGACTTCGATGGCATTTCTGACCTCTTTTCTATAAAGAAAAATAAGGCGAAACGAGGGAAATAATCACATAACACCAGTTAGATAAGTTAAATATCTATAAATATTCAAAATTACAACTATTCATTGCGAATACTTATTAAAAAAGGTTGTACCTTTGCACCCGATTTTCAACAATTAACATAAAGTCTAACTTTATTAATTAAAAAACAACTTATTTTAAATTTATGTCAGAATTAACAAAAAACGTTCAGCCATTGGATAACTTCAATTGGGAAGAGTTTGAGAATGGCAGCCAAGTAAACGTCAGCAAGGAAGAGCTTGACAAGGCTTACGATGAAACACTCAACAAAGTAAGCGAGCATCAAGTGGTTGACGGTACCGTAATCTCTGTAGACAAGAAAGAGGTTATTGTAAACATCGGTTACAAGAGTGACGGTATCATTCCTACCAGCGAGTTCCGCTACAATCCAGACCTTAAGGTTGGCGACACTGTTGAGGTTTATGTAGAGAGCCAGGAGGATAAGAAGGGTCAGTTGCTGCTTTCACATAAGAAGGCTCGTCTGAGCAAGAGCTGGGAGCGTGTCAATGCCGCTCTCGACAACGAAGAGATTATCCAGGGCTACATCAAGTGCCGCACCAAGGGTGGTATGATTGTTGACGTATTTGGAATCGAAGCTTTCTTGCCAGGAAGCCAGATTGACGTTCACCCAATACGCGACTACGACCAGTTCGTAGGCAAGACCATGGAATTCAAGGTTGTCAAGATCAATCAGGAGTTCCGCAACGTAGTTGTTTCTCACAAGGCTCTCATCGAGGCTGAGTTGGAAGCACAGAAGAAGGAAATCATCTCTAAGCTTGAGAAGGGTCAGATCCTCGAGGGTACAGTTAAGAATATCACTTCTTATGGCGTATTCGTTGACCTCGGTGGTGTTGACGGACTCATCCATATCACCGACTTGTCATGGGGTCGTGTTGACGATCCTCACAAGGTTGTTGAGCTCGACCAGAAGATCAATGTTGTCATTCTCGACTTCGACGACGAGAAGAAGCGCATTGCCCTTGGCCTGAAGCAGCTCACTCCTCATCCATGGGATGCTCTTGATTCAGAGATCAAGGTTGGCGACCATGTTAAGGGTAAGGTTGTTGTTATTGCTGACTACGGTGCATTTGTTGAGATTCAGCCAGGTGTTGAGGGTCTCATCCACGTATCAGAGATGTCATGGAGCCAGCACCTCCGTTCAGCTCAGGAGTTCCTCTCTGTAGGCGACGAGGTAGAGGCCGTCATTCTGACTCTCGACCGCGACGAGCGCAAGATGAGCCTTGGTATCAAGCAGCTCAAGGAAGATCCATGGGAGGCTATCGAGGTTAAGTATCCTGTAGGCAGCAAGCACACTGCAAAGGTTCGCAACTTCACCAACTTCGGTGTATTTGTAGAGCTTGAGGAGGGTGTAGATGGTTTGATTCACATCTCAGACCTGTCATGGACCAAGAAAGTAAAGCATCCTTCAGAGTTCACACAGGTAGGTGCCGACATTGATGTTGTAGTGCTTGACATCGACAAGGAGAACCGTCGTTTGAGCCTTGGTCACAAGCAGCTCGAAGACAACCCATGGGATCAGTTTGAGTCTACATACACAGTAGGCAGTGTCCATGAGGGCAAGATAGTTGAACTGCTTGAGAAGGGCGCCGTAATCTCTCTTGAGAAGGGAGTAGAGGGCTTTGCCACTCCTAAGCACCTCGTTAAGGAGGATGGCACTCAGGCCGCAGAGGGCGAAGTGCTCCCATTCAAGGTTATCGAGTTCAATAAAGACAGCAAGCGCATCATTCTTTCTCACAGCCGCACCTTCGAGGATGCTCAGCGTGAAGAGAAGAAGGCAGCCAAGAAGCCACGCGCCAAGAAGGAAGACAGCGTCAAGATTGACAATCAGCCTGCTTCTACTACTCTCGGCGACATCGACGTATTGGCACAGTTGAAGGAGAAATTGGAGAAGGGTGAATAATTTTCGCCATTCTTAGATAATACCTTATGACGGGGAGGCACATCAAAAATGATGTCCTCCCCTTGTTATTTTTTGTCCAATCTTTACACTTTGTGCCATAAGTAGTTAAAGAGTTAAAAAGAATGAGCAATAATGATTAATAATTGGAAATAATTTAGTATTTTTGCAGTATCAAACTATAGAGTAATTATTCATTTTATAAATTTGAAAAGAATATGACTTATTCTAACGAAGTCAACAACATGTGCGTTGTTGCAAAAGGTCCCAATCACGGACCAGCTCCAATTCCAGAAGAGGGAAGATGGATTCAGGCAAAAGAGATCAAAGACATCTCCGGTTACACACACGGTGTAGGTTGGTGTGCACCTCAGCAGGGTGCCTGCAAACTGTCACTCAACATCAAGGAGGGCATCATCCAGGAGTGTTTGGTAGAGACTATCGGTTGCACTGGTATGACTCACTCTGCCGCCATGGCTTCAGAGATTCTGCCAGGCAAGACCATTCTCGAGGCTCTCAATACTGACCTCGTATGCGACGCCATCAACACAGCCATGCGTGAGTTGTTCCTTCAGATTGTCTATGGTCGTTCACAGAGCGCATTCTCTGAGGATGGTCTTGTTATCGGTGCCGGTCTTGAGGACCTTGGCAAGGGTTTGCGCAGCCAAACAGGTACATTGTATGGCACTGTGGCCAAGGGTACCCGTTATCTTGAGTTGACAGAAGGTTACATCACTAAGATGTTCCTTGACAAAGACAGCCAGGTTTGCGGTTATGAGTATGTACACCTCGGCAAGATGATGGAAGCCATCAAGAATGGTATGGACGCCAACGAGGCAGTGAAGAAATTTACAGGTTCTTATGGCCGTACCACAGCTGAGCAGGGAGTAGTTAAGAGTATTGACCCACGTAAAGAATAATAAGGAGAAACAGCTATGATAAGAGAAGTGAAATTCGAGAGCCAGGAGCGCAGAATCAAGCAGGTTATTGCTGCTCTCAACGAAAATGGTATCAAGGATATCGAAGAGGCTAATCAGATTTGCGAGAGCATTGGTGTTGATCCTTACAAGATCTGTGAGGACACTCAGGGTATCTGCTTTGAGAATGCCAAATGGGCTTATGTATGTGGTGCTGCCATCGCCATTAAGAAGGGTGTGAAGAGTGCTGCTGAGGCTGCCGAGGCCATCGGTATTGGTCTTCAGAGTTTCTGCATCCCTGGTTCTGTTGCCGACGACCGTAAGGTGGGCATCGGCCATGGCAACTTAGCAGCCCGTCTTCTGCGCGAAGATACTCAGTGCTTTGCTTTCCTTGCTGGTCACGAGTCATTCGCTGCTGCTGAGGGTGCCATCAAGATTGCCGAAATGGCAAACAAGGTGCGCAAGAACCCACTGCGTTGCATCCTCAATGGTTTGGGCAAAGATGCTGCCATGATCATCAGCCGTATCAATGGTTTCACATACGTACAGACCAAGTTTGACTACTATACAGGCAAGGTTGAGGTTGTAAACCGCATTGCTTATTCTGACGGTCCACGTTCAAAGGTTAACTGCTATGGTGCCGACGATGTGCGTGAGGGTGTAGCCATCAACTGGCTTGAGGATGTTGACGTGTCTATCACTGGCAACTCTACCAATCCAACCCGTTTCCAGCATCCAGTGGCTGGTACATACAAGAAAGAGCGCGTATTGGCAGGTAAGCCATATTTCTCTGTTGCTTCTGGTGGTGGTACCGGCCGTACTCTCCACCCAGACAACATGGCAGCAGGTCCTGCATCTTATGGTATGACCGACACCCTGGGACGCATGCATTCTGACGCTCAGTTTGCAGGTTCTTCTTCAGTGCCAGCACATGTTGAGATGATGGGCTTCCTCGGTATGGGTAACAACCCAATGGTAGGTGCTACCGTTGCTGTTGCCGTTACCGTAGACATGGCTATCAACAAGAAATAATCCGGATTTCCCGGCATTAGCATAATCATTATGGTCTCATGGGAATAATACTCGTTCCCTTGAGACCATTTTGGTTTGTCTCTCCTACCCCATGGCTATACCATCCAGGGCAAAAAAGATAACCAACCTCATGGATATACCATCCAGGGCAAAAAAAAGATAATAATGCCTATATGATATGAATACCGCTATAGTATCTTCAAAAATATCAGCCATGCTCATGCTATTGCTGCTGAGCATTGGAATGTGTTATGGTGCCACTATGGTTTTTGATCCCAACATCAAGAGTCTCAATGTGGTAGCAGGGCAGAACTGGCTCTCGCCTCCTGTCATCACCATGGGCAGCGGCGACCGCATTCATATCAGTTTCGATGAGTTGTCGCACGATTACCATCGCTATATTTATCACATAGAGCATTGCGAGGCAGATTGGTCGGTGTCGGAGTCTCTATTCCAGAGCGATTATTTGGATGGGCTTAATGACAATGTGATAGAAGACTATGTGCACTCCATCAATACCACCGTCAGTTATACCCATTATAGCCTGAGTCTGCCCAACAGTCAGTGCAGATTAAAGTTGAGCGGCAACTATCGGCTTACGGTCATCGACGATGATAGTGGCGAGGCTGTATTACAGGCTGAATTTATGGTGGTGGAGCCACTGATGAACTGGTCTCTTGAGGCCACTTCGAATACGGATATCGACACCAACAAAGAGCATCAGCAACTGCAAGCGTCTCTGAACTTCGGCAATATTATGGTGAGCGACCACGAACGCCAACTATACACTGTGTTTATGCAAAACAACCGCAACCATAGCATACGCACTAATATCCGTCCCGACATTATCACCAACAAGGGATTGGCATGGACCCACTCCCGACCGCTCATCTTTGATGCGGGCAATGAATACCATAAGTTTGAGATACTGTCCACCTCTCACCCCACCATGGGCATAGACCACATAGAATGGGACGGCAACTATTTCAATGCCTATCCCTTTGCAAATGAGGTGAGCAAAAACTACCTATATGACGAAGATGCCAACGGCAGCTTCTTTATCCGCAACAGCGATAACACAGAGATTGACTATACCTGCGATTATGTAATGGTGCATTTCCGCCTTGATGCGCCCTACTCTCCCGATACCATAAGGATAAGCGGAGCATGGACCACAGACCAGCAGCATAGCAACTACGACATGGTATACAGCGAGGATGACCATGCCTATTTCTCTACCCTCATTCTCAAGCAAGGCTATTATTCATACCAATACACCATATCAGACGCTTCTGGCCAGCGTATACATCCCTATGAAGGGTCTTATTACCAGACCGAAAACAGTTATCAGGCCTATGCCTACTATAAGGCCGACGGCGACCGCACATGGCGTTTGCTCGCCTATCGCACTATTTCTTTCCCATCATCTCCCTATAAGCCATAGGTGTTTTCTTGTATGCATGATAGAAACTTGATATAAAAGCATTAGTAGAATCATATCCCATAGCCAAGGCGATGTCGTCCACAGACTTGTTTGTTTCGATGAGCATATTTCTGGCTCTTTGCAGCAGTATGGCCTTGGCAAGCATTCTCGGATTCTTGAATATGTTTCTCACCAAGAGTTTATAGAATTTCTCTTTGGAATAGCCAGCATTGTCTCTGAGCATTGAAACGGTGACATCCTCGGTCTTTGTTTTATTAAAGAGAGGGATCATACTAAGCATGACGGAAATAAACTCTGGTTCGAGTTTGTTGTTTTCATTATCGTCGTCAACATTGTCATCGCCCATGTTGAGTTGTTTTGGATTGTCAGCAATCCCCTCTGCCCTATTGATAAAGTTCTGTATCTTTCTAATCACATCGCCTTCCAACTGCACTTGCTTTAGTTTTATGCGGTAGTTTAATCCGAAAATCCTAAAGTTGGCCACCAGCAGCACAAGTATCACAACCAATAGCGTTACGATCATTCCAGTGGTGCGCCACCATGGTTCCTTAATGCTCAGGTTCACCACTCTTGTCTCGCCATCCCACACGTCGGGACGCATGGAAACCTGTACCTCCACCCTATACTCTCCTGGATTGAGTCCAAAAAGTCTGTACCTCAAGATACCATTGTTATCAACAAGATCTTCAGAGTCATTATGCGACATAACCTTCCATTTGTCATCAATGCCTATCACCCTAACACGATAGTATGTCTGCCTTGGTCTAAAATAGTTAAGACCTGAGAATACGAGAATGACCGAATTCTGGTTATAATTCAGTTCTATCTTGTCAGTATGTGCTGCCGATTTGACTAAAGGCACATTATCATCTATCTTTTCTCCTGCATGCATAAGTTGTCCGTTAACATACAATTGTGAGAAGAAAGGGTTGAGCACAAACAGGTTCCTTTTGCTACTCTTGAACACAGAAGGATCAAAAACCACCACATGGTCAACGGATTTCATTATTATCCGTCCATCATCAAGGCATATAGCCTTGCCTGGCACAAATGACTCCGTTGGCACATTGTCCTCTATTTGATGGTTATTGATAAACGTGATGGCTCCGTTAGTAATTTCTATCATAGAGATGCCACCGCTTGTGGCCACCCATATATTATTGTTTTTGTCCTCCACCACTGAATGGATAACAGAATTCACCAGTCCATCGTTTTCTGTAAACACCACTGGCACATCCTGTCCTTTCTTGAGCAGTCGCAGACCAGCATTGGTGCCTGTCCACTGCCATCCTCTGCTATCTTGGAAATAACAAATAACCCCTCTCTCCTTAATTTTTTCTTCATCCATCTCCACTTTATCGACAATAGCCTCATATTCGCCATACCTTGGGTCTGACCAATGATATGAATTAAATGGCGACGGGAATTGTTTTGCATATAGCAATCCTCGCTTCTGTGTGCCTATCCACATTCCACCCTGCTTGTCAAAGAGTATTGCGTTAATATCGGTATAGAGTTTGGTACCATCGTCGAGCATGAGAAACTCCACATGTTCTTTGGTGCCATCCTTTAGGTTGCATTTCCAATAACCATACTGCGATGCTACATACAAAATATCATTAAACACAGCCATGCCAGCCATGGTATATGGCAGTTCCATCATCATTTTGAAAGTGCCTGCATTGATGTCGTATTCTTGCAGTATTCCCCCATCGCTTCTTGCATTTCGTACCTGGTATATTTTATTTCCATGCTTCAGCAAAACCGACGTGCGGAAATATTTCTCTCTGTCTGCTCCAAAGAGCGAATAAGTTCTACCCACGGTCTTTCCATTGCTCATGTCGTGTATTTCCACGCTTGAGTCGTCGTAGAAGAGAAAGAGTCTGTTACCTTCTGTTTCTACATCTTGCAGCACCTGTTTTTCATCCACAGTAATCTTGTGTTTCACCGACTCACCAAAGAGAGCATTTCCGCAGAGCAACCACAGTCGTCCGCTACTATCCACAAAGAGGTCATCCACGGTACCCCTTACTCCCTCGCTGATAAACACCTTTGATATATCCTTGCAGAATTGTTCAGTGGTAATGTCGAGGCATTTCACCATGTTACGGTCTTTGAGCCATGCTCTGTCTTTTGAGTCTACATATAGATGATATCTTCCGAGATATTTCTTTAGGGTGTATTCGTCTGCATCATCAGAATAGAGGTGCGAGAAAGAGTCGCCGTTATACAAGTTGATATGTCCGATAGTAGACACGATGAGTCTACCTTTTTCGGTGCAAAAAAGAGTTTGTGCGCTATTGTCGGCGAGTCCGTTTCTTACGTTTATAGTAACAAATGAGTTCTGCCCTGCCTTTGCAGCATAGCTCACACATGCCAATGCATATATCAATGCCAGTATTCTCGTCATTCTGCTCATGGTCATCTGAGTAATAATAAATAATCTTAGGCGTCTTTATTTTGCAAAGATAATATTTGTTGGCGTAAGAACAAAATAAAATCGCCTCTTTTTATTCTGTTTCCGCCAACAAGGTTCACAAAATGTTTTTTAGGGATTAATTAGCAGCAATAATATATGGGATTATGCCTCTTTTTCCAGATACATAAAAACAATTGCGGAGCACCATTAAATGATGCTCCGCTCTGTCGAGGTGACAGGACTCGAACCTGCGACAGCCTGGTCCCAAACCAGGAACGCTACCAACTGCGCTACACCTCGTTGCAAGACTCAAAGTTGTTCCCTTTTGTTTTGCGGTTGCAAAGGTACTAATTATTTTTGAGTCTCACAAATATTTCTTCAGTTATTTTAAAATATTTTGCTCTTTAAACACTTTTTTAAGTATTTGCACACCTCTTTCCACCTGTTCTTCGGTATGAGTAGCCATAAGAGCAAATCTCACGAGTGTATCCTGTGGTGCGCATGCTGGAGGTATAACAGGGTTGATAAACACGCCCTCATCAAATGCCCTTGCTGTTACAACAAAGGTCTTCTCCACGTCTCTTACATACAGAGGAATGATTGGACTCTCGGTATCGCCAATCTCAAAACCTTCTTCACGGAATCTCTTGAGTGCATATCTTGTAACCTTCCAAAGGGCCTCTATGCGCTCTGGTTCCTTGCGGATGATATGCAGTGCCTCAAGTGCTGCTGCTGTGGCGGCAGGAGTATCAGAAGCACTGAAGATATAAGTACGGCAAGTGTGGCGCAGATAGTTAATGGTGTCTGCATCTCCGGCTATAAACCCACCTATGCTGGCCAAGCTCTTGCTGAATGTGCCCATGATGAGGTCCACCTCGTCGGTAAGTCCGAAATGGTCGCACACGCCTCTACCTTCTTTGCCAAACACACCAAGGCCATGAGCCTCATCCACCATGATAGAGCAGTTATACTTCTTCTTCAATCTTACTATCTCTGGCAGGTTGGCAAGGTCGCCTTCCATAGAGAACACACCGTCTACAACAATCAGTTTAACAGCCTCGTATGGCAGTTTCTGGAGAATTTTCTCCAGGTCTTCCATATCATTATGCTTGTATTTGAGTTGATGGGCAAACGAGAGTCTTCTTCCATCCACGATGCTGGCATGGTCGCGCTCGTCACAGATAATATAATCCTCACGTCCACAAACCACCGCCAATACTCCTGAGTTAACAAAAAAACCAGTTGAGAAACACAAAGCATCATCTTTATGTTCAAACTCAGCCAGTTCCTTCTCCAATTTTACGTGCAGGTCGAGGGTTCCATTGAGGAAACGACTGCCAGCACAACCTGAGCCATACTGATCGAGGGCTGCCTTTGCCACGTCTATCACTCGCTGGTCACCGGTCAATCCAGTGTAAGCATTAGAGCCAAACATCAACACCTTGTGTCCGCCCATTTCAACTTCCGTACCCTGCTTTCCTGTAATCTCACGGAAATAGGGATATACTCCCGCTGCCTTAAATTTCTGAGGCTCGCGATAGTTTTTATATCTTTCCTGTAATTGTCCCATTTTTCGGAATTAATTAACGTTTTCTTATTTGCAGGCTGCAAAGTTAACAATTTTATTCCAATTACACTCATAAAATTGGAACAAATATTCATTTTAGAGTTTTTTCGTATATAAAAAGCGTCAAAAGTGAAACAATTTGTGTAATTTTGCAGCGTATGAACAAGAAAAGACAGATTGCATTCATCCTAAACCCACATTCTGGCACGCACAGCAAGCAGATGATACCAGAACTGATAGACAAGCATCTCGACAAGAGTAAGTTTGACTACCAACTGCTGTATACCGAGCATTCTGGCCATGCTGCCGAGATAGCATTAAATTGCGTTGAGCAGCAGATAGACATCGTGGTGGCTGTGGGTGGTGATGGCACTGTCAACGAGGTGGCACGCTCGCTCGTGCATACCTCCACAGCCTTAGGCATCATACCATGCGGGTCGGGCAATGGTCTGGCACGCCACCTGTGCATACCACTCGATCCCAAAGAGGCCATAGCAATAATAAACAAATGCAAGATTGAGGCTCTCGACTATGGAGTGATCAACGAACTGCCCTTCTTCTGTACATGCGGCATGGGCTTCGATGCTTTCATCAGCCTCAAATTTGCTGAAGCGGGTAAGCGTGGACCCATCACCTATATCGAAAACGTGCTCAAGGAGGGACTCAAATACCAACCCGAGACATACGAAATTATCGACAGCACCGGTGCCACCAGACACAAGGCTTTTCTCGTGGCATGCGCCAACGCATCGCAATATGGCAACAATGCTTATATAGCACCCAAGGCCACCATGACAGACGGGCTCCTCGACATCATCATCATGGAACCCTTCGACGCATTCGACGCTCCGCAAATCAGCATAGATATGATAAATCGCACCCTCGACAAAAACTCAAAGATCAAGATGTTTAAGGCCGAGAAGATTCACATAAAGCGTAGCAGACCTGGTGCCATACATTATGATGGCGACCCAGTATTCACGGGAACCGATATTGACGTGCACATCGAAAAAAAAGGCATACTCATACTCACCAATCCAGACGAAACCGAAGATATGACCCAGCCCAACCCCGTACTCAACGCCTTCTCTGAGCTATTTAGTAATATAAATAATGTACGCGCGGATATAGGTAGGAGAGGACGGCGAATACAGGCCATCAATAAGGTTCTGCTCAGAAAACTCACAGGCAACAAACCAAACACCGACAGCAACTAATAACGCATCGGCTATAGTCTACAAATAACACCTGCCACACATACGGATAACAAAACAATCAGCATAGCAAATAATGAAAGACAACAATAAAGAGATGTTTCCGCAGGTCACTCCCGATGGAGAGATAATTGGAGCCATAACAAGGGGCGAAGCACATAGCGGCTCAAAACTCCTCCACCCCGTTGTGCACCTGCATGTCTTCAATAGTCAAGGGCATCTGTATCTGCAAAAAAGACCCGATTGGAAAGATATACAGCCCGGCAAATGGGATACAGCCACAGGTGGGCATATAGACTTGGGAGAGAATGTGGAGATGGCTCTCAGAAGAGAAGTGAGCGAGGAACTGGGCATAACCCAGTTTGAATTTGAAACCCTTGGGCACTATGTCTTTGAGAGCGAGCGAGAGCGCGAACTGGTATATGTGCATCGCACCACCTACGACCTGCCCATTACCCCAAACAGCGGCGAACTGGATGGCGGACGTTTCTTCTCACCTCAAGAAATCATAGACAACATGGGCAAAGGGCTCTTCACTCCCAATTTCGAATCTGAATATCAACGATTCTTCGCATGCAAGAAATAATAGTGGCTATCATCGTAATCATTGCCGTGGCCATAGCACTAAGATGGACATTTAGGGCATTAAACTCCAAAGGCAACCCCTGTCATGGTTGCTCTGGATGCCCACATCAGCATGGCAAAGGCAAAACAGACAGCATTAATAGTTGCCACAAGAGCCATTATGACTGCAAATGCAACAAAAAAGAAGAAAAAGAAGTAGCAAACAAATAATTTTGCCATAAAAGTTTGGTAATACAAAAAAATATTGTTACCTTTGCATCCGCAAATAAGCAATGGTACCTTGGCCGATCGGTTAGGTAACGGTCTGCAAAACCGTGTAGAGCAGTTCGACTCTGCTAGGTACCTCAATCCAATGTGAATCCGTATTGGAGGTTCCGTAGCTCAGTTGGATTAGAGCAACGCCCTTCTAAGGCGTGGGTCTAGGGTTCGAATCCCTACGGAATCACCATAA
>JALFPC010000072.1 GCA_022782305.1 Prevotella sp.
GCGCTCGCGGAAATCGTTGGGTACAATGCGGTCTTCTACAACAGGACGATATTCCAGAATGTTCAAGTCTGCCTTTTGGAGCATGGTGTTATAGAACTTACGCTTCTTAGGATTGCTGTAAGCATCCTTCAAGATTTCAACGAGTCCCTTTTCTACATCACCATCTACATCGTGATAATTGGACATAATCCAAGCGTGAAGCGTGTTGAATGGAGCTATATCCTCTTTCAAGGCTGCCTTTCGGCAAACGGACAGCACGCTGTGGTTGTTCAGTGTGTTTTCGCGGATGCTTTCCTGTGTCTTGACTTGCAGTTTTAGGCTTGCACCAAACTTGATGTCTGCCTGTATATTCTCACCCACAAAACTGCGCTCATAGAACAGAGACTTAGATTTGTTTGGGTAATAGTACAAGGCTTCACTTAAAATGTTCTTGCCATTGAACTTGACATCGTAATCATATCGGGTGCCATCGGCATAGAATGATACGTGCATTTCTGTTGGCTCATCTTTAGTGAGCACAAATGGAATGCAGCCGCCAATTCCTACGGTTGCATCCGACTTAGGCATAACCAATAGACGGAACACCTCGTTCATGGCAATCAGTATGTTCGACTTGCCCGAAGCGTTTGAACCATAGAGGATGCCCAACTTGTACAAGAAAACGCCATCAGCAACTTCGGTGACAAGTTCCGAAGATGGTCCCTTGGCCACGAAGCTTAATTCCTGCTTGTCGCGAATGGAAAGATAGTTCTTCACCCAAAAATCTCGTATCATACTACAATATTTAGACTATTATCGTAATTTTGCTACAAAAATACAAATAATATTTGAAATGGATACAACATTTATCATTCATTTCTGTAATTACGATACGTGTTTATGTATATTTAACTATAAAATAGATGCCGAGATAGCAAATTTGCACCAGTTTATGCTCCGAAGTAGTTATCCGATAGCTTAAATAAAATCCTATATATATAATGTACGCGCGCCCCTACCTGTGGAAAAGTATCCCCCTGAACATTTGAACATTTGAACATTTTAATAGGGTGTTATCCCTTATATAATAATGTACGCGCGCTTCCGCCTGTTGAAAAGTATACCCCTGAACATTTGAACATTTGAACATTTTAATAGGATATCAAGTTTGGTGTACATAATCAGGTATAGCTGGCTGAAAGCCCAGCGAGCGCATAGCCCAGGGGGTTATTAGGGTATAAGAACCGTTGTTTTTAGGGTATAAAAACAGTTGTTTTTAGGGTACAAGAACAGTTATTTTTAGGGTACAAGAACAGTTATTATAAGGGTACAAAAACAGTTATTATAAGGGTACAAAAACAGCTATTATTAAGAGGTAAGAATAACTGTTCTTATACCCCCTCTTCAGTCTTGGACACTCTTGGACACTCTTGGACACTTGTAGCTTAGGGAATTTTGTATCTTTGCAGTGTGAAAAGTGGAGATTAACTACAATTCGTGCCGAAGAGCAGATGATCACCGAAAAGGGACTGATTAAGTAGGTGTGTAGAATTATAAAAACTATTTTGCACACCTAATCATAAAAAAAGAGCAGAAAAGAATAGATATTTGACAAAAAATATGTAACTTTGACCCCATTATGAAGAAAGGACTAACAACAATGATTATCATGGCATTAACAGCTGCATCATGCACGAGCAGCGACAAGATGCAAAACAGCGACGATTTTGAGTATTGCAACGAGAGATTCGCTGATCTCCAAATGCTGAGATACAAAGTGGATGGCTTTGAGAATCTCACTCTCAAACAGAAAACATTTATCTACTACCTGCAGGAGGCTGCCCTGTGGGGAAGAGATATCCTCTTCGACCAAAACGGCAAGTATAACCTCGAAATCAGACAAACTCTCGAAGACCTGTATGCCAACTATAAAGGCGACAGGGAGAGCAAGGATTTCAAAGCTTTTGAGGTGTATCTCAAGCGTGTATGGTTTTCAAATGGTATACACCACCACTACGGCTGCGAGAAGTTTATCCCTGAGTTTAGCCGCGAATGGTTTGTGGAGCAGACCAAATGCAGCGATGAACTGGCTGAGATTATCTTCAACCCTAACATCATGGCAAAGAGAGTAAATCTGGCTGACGGACAGGACCTGCTGCTTACCAGTGCCTGCAACTACTATCAGGGCGTAACACAAAAAGAGGCTGAGGAGTTCTATGCACGCGAAAAAGCCAATGGAGACCAGCAGCATCCCGTGATGCACGGCATGAACTCTACTCTCGTAAAGGGTAAGGACGGTAAGATATACGAAGAGCGCTGGACTACCACGGGCAAGTATGGACCTTATCTTACCAAGATTGTGGAGAACCTCAAGAAAGCACGCGACTATGCCGAGGACGAGAAACAAAAGGAGGTGATAGACAAACTGGTGGCTTTCTATGAGACCGGCGACCTCAAGACTTTCGACGAATATAGCATAGCATGGGTGGAAAACACCGCTCCACTCGTTGACTTCGTAAACGGATTCATCGAGTGCTATGGCGACCCGCTCGGACTGAAGAGTTCATGGGAGAGCATAGTAAACTTCAAGGATGTGGAGGCCACCAAGAGAGCAGAGAAACTGAGCCAAAACGCACAGTGGTTTGAAAACAACTCTCCCGTAGATCCCAAATTCAAGAAGGATAAAGTGAAAGGCGTGTCGGCCAAGGTTATCAGGGCTGCCATACTGGGTGGCGACCTCTATCCCTCTACAGCCATCGGCATCAACCTACCCAACAGCAACTGGGTGAGAGCAGAGCACGGCAGCAAGTCGGTAACCATTGCCAACCTCACTCATGCCTATGCTCAGGCTGCCAAGGGTAGCGGCATGATGAAGGAATTTGCCGCCAGCCAGGAGTATATAGACCTGATGGAGAAATACGGCGACCTTACCGACGACCTGCATACAGACCTGCACGAATGTCTCGGTCACGGCAGTGGCAAACTCATGCCCGGTGTTGACCCCGACAGCCTCAAGGCATACGGAAGCACCATTGAGGAGGCACGCGCTGACCTCTTCGCACTCTATTACCTCGCCGACAGCAAACTCGTGGAGATGGGACTGCTGCCCGATGCCGAGGCATACAAGGCAAGTTATATCCAGCAGATGATGAACGGACTCTTGACACAGATGGTGCGCATCAAACTGGGCGACCAGATTGAGGAGTCACACATGCGCAATCGCGCCCTTATAGCTCGCTGGGCCTTTGAGCATGGCAAAGGCAAAGGCAAAGACGGCAAGGATGTGATCGAAATGGTAGACAGACAGGGCAAGACCTATGTGGTGATCAACGACTTTGAAGCACTGCGCAACCTCTTTGGGCAACTGCTCGCAGAGATACAGCGTATCAAGTCAACAGGCGATTTCAAGGGTGCCCGCGACCTCGTGGAAACCTACGGAGTGAAGATTGACCCTGCACTGCACAAACAGGTGCTCGAGAGATATACCAAACTCAATATCGCACCTTATAAGGGTTTCATCAATCCTGTATACAAGGCCGTTACCGATAGTAAGGGCAACATCACTGATGTGACCATCAGTTACACCGAAGGATATGCCGAGCAGATGATGAGATACTCAAAGCAGTATCATATTGCACAATAACAACAAACCTATGCGGATGGATGCACCTACATTTGGGGGCGCCATCCGCATATTTTACTTTCATACTACTAACCATATCAACATACTGACATCATTGTAACAATACTACTAACTATTATATGAACAGACTATATCATTACTTGCAAACCATGGCGTTATGCCTCTTAATGCCAGCGACATTCTGTATAGACACACATGCCCAATGGGTAGACATCACCAAGTATTATTTATCCAATACAGGTTTCGACAACGGCTCTGACCAGGGATGGACATACTGGTTTAACGGCGGCACATGCAACCGCAGAGAAGGCAGCATGGAGTTTTGGAACAACAACAGTTTCGACATACACCAAGACCTGACAGGACTGACAAATGGACACTACCGCCTCTCAGTGCAGTCATACTACAGATGCCAAGACAACCAGCAGGGGTATAACAACTATAAGAACGGCACCGAGAATATCACTGCGGTTATGTATGCCGGCAGCAAGGAACAAAAGTTGCTGAGCGTGTATACCTTCGCATTCAACCAAAACGAATGGGGCACATGGAGCCCCGACAATAGGTCGTACTATCCCAACACCATGGAGGCTGCACGCAAGGCTTTTGACCAAGGCCAATATTGGAACATCATGGAGTTTGACGTGACCGACGGCGCCATAAGCATAGGACTGAAAAACAATCATTACATATACAGCAACTGGTGTATATTCGACAATTTCAAGTTGGAAGTGAGCAGCCAAAGCCTAACCCCAGCCGCTAACATAACCATCAATGCCGCAAGCACAGAACTAATCATAGGCGAGAGCACTCCACTAACCGTTAACTTCTCTCCCGACAATACCACAATCAAAAGAGTGACATGGGCAAGCAATAATGCCGATGTGGCCACCATCGACGACCATGGCATGCTCATGGCCATGGGACAGGGACAGGCTGTGATTACCGCCACTGCCATTGACGGTGGCGGCGCCACGGCATCCGTTACCATAACCGTGACAGACAATCCCGCCACTGCCGCATCATTGGTGATCAACGAGATTATGGCCTCAAATATTGATCTGGCCGTATCGCCAGCATTCAATTTCGATGGTTGGATAGAACTCTACAACCCTACCGACAAGGCAGTATCGCTCAAGGGATTATACATCAGCGACGACCCACTCACTACGCATAAATGGCAGATGAATAGCAGAGCAGGAGTCATTCCTGCCCACGGATTTAAATTGGTATGGTTTGACAGTGCCGAACTATGCGCTGACAATGCTCCATTTAAACTGGACACCGATGGCGGCACTCTCATCATCAGCAATCCACAGGGAACCATCATAGCACAACAGGACTTCCCCGAGGCTTTGGAGAGAGTGGCATACGCACGCACCACCGACGGTGGAGAGACATGGGCGCTGACCGCCGATGCCACACCAGGCAGAAGCAATGCCACGGCTGCCTTTGCTGACACACAACTGCCCGCTCCTACCACCGACATACAATCGTGCCTCTTCTCAAATTCGCTCACTCTAAACATAGGAACCACAGAAGGAGCCACAGTGAGATATACTACCGACGGCACATTGCCCACCATGAACAATGGTACAACCCTCAATGGCAACACCATGACCATAAGCGAGACCACATCGCTCAGACTGCGCCAATTCCAAGATGGCATGCTGCCAAGCAAGGTGACAACACGCTCATATATATATAAGGATAAGGATTATCAGTTGCCCGTTATATCAGTGGTTGCTGACCCCAAATTCCTATATGACGACTCTATAGGCGTGATGGTACAGGGAGTTAACGGCCGCACAGGCAACGGACAGCGCACGCCTTGCAACTGGAATATGGACTGGGAGCGACCTGTGAACATGAGTTTCATTGCCGCCGACGGCACCATGGCCCTCAACCAGGATGTAAACCTCGAGATGGCAGGTGGATGGAGCCGAGCATTTACACCACACTCTTTCAAATTGAAGGGCAACAAGGAACTGGGCGGCAACAAAAACCTCAACTATCCTTTCTTCACAGCCAAACCATTCATCCGCAACCGCACACTGCAAATCAGAAACGGCGGTAACGACACAGGATGCCGCATAAAAGACGCTGCCCTGCAATCTATCATACAGACATCGGGCATAGACATAGACCTGCAGTCATATCAACCTATACACGAATTCATAAACGGTAAATATATGGGTGTGCTCAACATGCGCGAACCAAACAACAAGCATTATGTGTATGCCAACTATGGATGGGACGAAGAGGATATTGATCAGTTTGAAATGAGTCCCGACTCTGGCTATGTGCAGAAATGCGGCAACGAAGATGCCTTCAACCGATTGTGCGAACTGAGTGCCAATGCCGCCGATCCCGTGGCTTACAATGAGATACTACAACTGCTGGACATAGACGAATATATCAACTATATGGCCATGGAGATGTATGTGGGCAACACTGACTGGCCACAGAACAACATCAAGGGATTCAGACATATTAACGGCAAGTTTAGGTTTGTTTCCTTCGACCTCGACCATGCCTTCAATACAGCAAACAGTTTCAGCACCTTCGACTCGAAAAAGATATACACATTCGACGAGATCTATGACACTGGTCTACGTGAGACCGAAGAGATAAAGATGGTGACAATCTTTGACAATCTACTGCTCAACGACGACTTTAAAAGCCGGTTCATTGATGCCTTTACCATCATGGGCGGAAGCGTGTTTGAAAAACAGAGAGCAGACGCCGTGATAGATTCATTGGTAAACAAGGTAAACCCCATGATGGCACTTGAGGGTGGTTCGGCTTCGTATACCGCTAACCAACTGAAAGAGAGCATCAAAGGACGCAATGCAACCATGATGAATACCATAGCCAACTATTCGCCAATGGGACTCAAGAGCACAGCAAAGTATAATATTACCCTGACGAGCAACATCAAGGGCGCACTGCTCTTAATCAATGGCATGCGCATACCTACCGGTGAGTTCTGCGGACTGGCTTTTGCCAATACTACCATCAGCGCCGTGGCACCTGCAGGCTATACCTTCAAAGGATGGCGCAACATGAACAGCAGCCACGAGAGTTATTTCACCACCAACGAGGCTTTTGCACTCAATGCCGACAATCTCTGCCTCAAGGCGGTGTTTGACCCAATGACCGACGAGGAGCGCACCTTAGCAGGCATACACCCCGTTTGCATCAATGAGATTAGCGCATCAAATGATATCTTTGTGAACGACTATTTCAAAAAGGCTGACTGGGTGGAACTCTACAATACCACCGACTACGACATAGACCTGGAAGGTATGTATATCTCTGACGATGCAGCAAAGCCATACAAGAGCAAGATTACAAAGGGAGACACCCAGACCAACACTATCATTCCAGCACATGGTCACATGATCGTATGGTGCGACAAGCAAAACGCAAAATCACAACTTCATGCCTCATTTAAGATATCAGGCGATGGTGGCACCATATATCTGAGTGCTGCCGACAAGACATGGACAGACTCTCTCTCATACCCCGCACATGACGAGTTCTCGTCGGTGGGCCGCTATCCCGATGGTGCCAGCAAAGTGTTTGTTATGCACCGCCCAACCATTGCCACCACCAATATTGCCACCTCATACATGCAGGAATATGACCCTGTGGCCACAGGCATGGATGGATGCCGTCATGACGGCACCGATATGGTGACCATACAGGTGCAACTGGGTCGCCTGGCTATTAGCGGCAATGGAATGATAAGTGTGGAGATATATGCTGTGAGTGGACAAAGAGTGGGCATGGCCACAGTAGATGGTACAGGCAAGGGATATATATCCACGAGCCATCTGCAACAAGGATGCTATATAGCCAAGGCTACAGACGGCTCGGGTAATCAGTCGGTATGCAAGTTCAGCATTTCGCACAACTTGCGCTGAAGCACTCTCGCATCAAGAACAGACATCTCGCTGCTCATCACAGCAAATGCCAACCAATGACCATCAGCACCTTTGCAGAATCCGGCAAGGGTGCTGATTCCGTATGGATGAGATAGGGTGCCGGTCTTGGCCCACACCTTGCCACGGATGCGAGGGCCTGTCATCTCGCGTGCCAGCGTGCCATCCACACCTGCCACAGAAAGGTTGCGCATGAGCGACTCGCGTATCTTCTCATCCTTATATCCATAATATAATATTGAGGTGAGCGACTGGGGAGTGAGGCGGTTATGGGTGCACAAACCGCATCCGTCGTGGATAACAATAGTGGAATCGCTTACTCCCACCTCCTGCCTCAGAAATTCATTCATATAGCGCACTCCCGTCTTTACAGGGTCTTGTGTGCTGTCTATGGCATGACCGATGGTGTAAAGGAGTGATGTAGACTGTGTGTTTGAACTGTTTTTCCACATTCTCTTTATCACCTCATCAATGCTTAGGCTGGCAGAGGCTATGGTCTTGAATCCCTGCGGCACAGGCTGGACGGTCACCTGGCTGTCGGCCACGGCAATACCTTGGGCACGCAGCGAAGCCCGTAAGGCCCTCACTATGCGTTGCTCACCCTTATAGAGGAGTCCATAGCGCGAGAATGATAGATCCCACGGAAACCAGTGTTCTTCGCACTTTACGGGTTCGTCGATGATAAGGTCCACATATAGTTTGCCCGACAGTTTCCTTATGCCACTGTTCTTTAGTTTCTGGGCGAGCGGTGTGAGGTCGGCTTCCATGAGTTGAGGATGCAGGCCAGCCACAAAGGCTATATCGCCATTGAGCATCCCATCGGCAGCCATCTTGCCACGGGTCATCATCTTGGTCTCATAACGATAGTCGATGCCCAGAAGGTGCAGACCGGCTATGCCCGAGAGCAGTTTCATGCACGATGCCGACGGTAGAGCCATGGTTTCATTATACCCATAAACGGGTTTCTCTGCAGTAATATCGAAGACATGGAAAGCGAAATTGCCCTCTACCCTCTTCTGGTGGGCAAACTCATCAAGATTGCAGCGCAGCAGTGTGTCTATAGGCAGAGGGTTTACTACGGCCTCGGTATCAGTAATACCATCACCGGTGGCAGAACACTTGTGCACCGCCACGCAAACCGTAACCACCAAGACCACTGCCACTGCCGCTCCCGACAATATGGTCAGAAGTCGTCTGTTCATTCAAAATAATATAAGAATGTGGCTATTCCCTCCAGTGCTTTCTTCTTCTGGTCTTTAATCTCGATGGCGAACTTGATTTCTACCTTGATGGTGCCGCGCAGGTTGGCTATAGAGTGCAGGTCGGCAACCAAGCGTACTGACTCTCCAGACTTGACAGCCTGTCCAAACTTCATCTTGTCCATGCCATAGTTTACCATCATCTTCAGGTTGTTAACCTCTATGATCTGATTCCAGAGATATGGGAGCATAGAGAGGGTCAGATAGCCATGTGCGATGGTTGTTTTGAATGGACTCTCCACAGCGGCCTTTTCAGGGTTTACATGTATCCACTGATGGTCGAGGGTTGCATCAGCAAAGAGGTTGATGCGCTCCTGATTGAGCTCCACATAGTCTGACACTCCGATATTCTTGCCGAGCAATGCGGCAAACTCTTCATAACTGTTTATTACTACCTTACTCATTGTTAGTTGTTTTGGAATTATTTTATTTGTTAATTTGCGTTTCTGACCACAAAGGTAGTGATTTTTTTTGGAAATAGTTAGTTATTCATAATAAAAGATGTACACTATTGCATCTTTATGAATTTTATCATTACCTTTGCATGCAAAACAAATACAGGCACAACAATATGCGTATGAGAAAAATTTTTGCACTGCTGATGATTATCATGACCTCTACGATGATCTATGCACAAGACAAAAGGCGCGTGGTGATGATGCAAACCACTGCCGGCAACATCAGAATTGAATTGTATAACGAGACACCGCTGCACAGAGACAATTTCGTGCGGTTGGTAAACGAGCATTTCTACGACAGCCTACTCTTTCACCGTGTCATAAAGAGTTTTATGATACAGGCTGGCGACCCCATGAGCAGGCACGCCCAACCAGGAGTGTTTCTGGGCGATAGTTCCTTGAATTACACCATTCCCGCAGAGATACGCACACCGCAGATCTACCATAAGCGAGGTGCAGTGGCCATGGCTCGCGAACCAGATGAGGTAAACCCCGAGCAGAGATCATCATCTTGCCAGTTCTATATCGTATGGGGCAAGAGGTTCTCATCGCAAGCTATTGAGCGGGTGCAAGAGCGGCTCGACACCATAAAAGGTGGTATCAAACTAACCGACGAGATGATCAGCACTTACCGCAAAACGGGTGGCACACCACATCTCGACGGCACATACACGGTATTCGGAGAAGTGACCGAGGGGCTGGATGTCATTGAACATATACAGGCAGTGATGACCGATGATGACGACCGACCTGTGGATGACCAGCGCATCCTAAAGGCTATTGTCGTGGAATGACCATAATGTTATTGACAAATAGCATTTCATTAATCTGACGATTCCTCGCTCTCGTCTGCGCAAAAGCACGCTTGGTCAGTTCGGCACCAGATGTGGAGTATGAAATCATGATTTTCTTGTTGTGTACGAACACAAATCCACTGTGTTCGTACACAACAAGTTGATATAAATCAAAAAGAGATGCTTTTTTTTGCGAATTATGGTAGCAATCCATTGCAGATTACCAATATGGTTGTAACTTTGCATCGTCAAAAGACAATAGGATAACAAGTTCAGTAATTCTGAACAAAGACATGCCGAGTGAGGCATTAGTCAATTAAGGTAAAAAGGTAGAAAGATTGTTTTAATTCAGAAGACATTTCATATTGTAGTATTATTAGTGGATCGTAGTTTTAGTTTTCATTGAAAAGTTTTTAGTTATTGGTAAGTAGGTTGCAGCTTCATTGATTGTGAAATCAACGAAGCTGTAATTGTTATTATCCATATCTTTTGATAATTAACCTCCTGAATATTTGGATAGAAAAAAAATACTTGTTACTTTTGCAAGACAAAAATACAAAAACGAATTGTTATGAAAAGACTTGTATCATTATTAATTTTTGCTATCGGTGCTATGACTGCCTGTGCCGCAGACATAACAGAAGAGGTGGTATATGCCCATAGAGACTCTCTCGACATATATGGACTGATGTATAAACCTGCTGGACAGACCAACCTGCCTATAGTAATATGCTCACATAGTAGTTCTCTCACGCATAAGGCTATGAAAGGATATGCCCAAAAGATAGCTCAGCAGGGGTATGCAGCCTATTGCTTCGATTTCTGCGGTGGCAGCAGCGAGAGCCTCAGCGGTGGCAGCACAGACAGCATGACAGTGTTCACCGAGGTTGAAGACCTCAAATCAGTGGTGGCAATGGTTAAGACTCTCGATTATGTTGACACAACCAAGATAGTGCTGCTCGGCAGCAGTCAGGGCGGACTGGTTTCGTCTCTTTTGGCAGAAGACATACCAAACGAGATTGCTTCAATGGTGCTCTTCTATCCTGCCTATAATATTCCGGAACTGGTAAAAATGTTTTCTGGTCTCGGCAACGGCAGTTCATGGGGCGATGGTTCATGGGGTGGTGGCTCATGGGGCGATGGCTCATGGGGCGATGGCTCATGGGGTGGTGGATTTGGCGGTATGATGAGCATGTCAGACGTCTTTATAAACAGCATCAAGGACTTTGACGTGTGGAGCCACATAGGCACATTTCCCAAACCCGTATGCATAGTGCATGGTACCAGCGATTTTATCGTGCCTATATCCAATTCTGAGAAGGCGGTAGGCTTATATCCCGATGCCCAGCTGCACCCCATAGAGGGTGCCAACCATGGTTTCAATGCCGACAACCTCGGCAGCATGGGCAGCATGATGGGTTCGCAGGCCGACTATGACAATCAGGTGATGCCTATAGTATACCAGTTCTTGTCAGAGCATATAGCGGCAGGCATAACCAATCCCAAAGCCAGCAATGATAATGATGATGCCATCTATGACCTCAAGGGCATGCGCATCTCATCTCCGCGCCATGGTGAGATATACATCAAGGGTGGCAAGAAGATAATCCAATGCTCTCCACGAGGTTTGTGAGTTCCACAAACTGTGGAATGGTGAGTTGCTCGGGGCGCATGGTCATCAACTCATGGTCGAAGAACCCTTCAGGCGCTGCATCGGCAGGGATGAGTTGACGCAGGCTAACCCTAAGCATTTTGCGTCGCTGGTTGAAGACCGTTTTGACTATGGTCCTGAAGAGTTGCTCATTGCATCCCAGGTCATCCACACTATTGCGTGTCATGCGTATCACTGCGCTCTTAACCTTGGGTGGCGGATTAAACACGTTCTCATCCACGGTGAAGAGATATTCCACGTCATACCATGCCTGTATCATAACGCTCAGAATGCCATAAGCCTTGGTGCCTGGCTGCGAAGCGATGCGCTGTGCCACCTCGCGTTGTATCATGCCCGTGCAGCATGGTATGAGGTTTTTATAGTCGAGCATCTTAAAGAATATCTGCGATGATATATCGTATGGATAGTTGCCCGTAAGCACAAAAGGCTTGCCATCGAAGAGTGCATTGAGGTCCATACGCAGAAAGTCGTCGCTGATGATGCTCTCTGTGAGTTGAGGATATGCTTTGTTGAGATATTCCACCGACTCGCTGTCTATCTCCACCACCTTGAGCATTCTGTTTTTGGTCATGAGATACTGTGTGAGCACTCCCATGCCTGGTCCCACTTCCAGCACTGGAATCTCTGGGCATGTGTCCACGGTATCGGCTATGCGTCGGGCAATGGTGAGGTCGGTCAGGAAATGCTGTCCAAGGTTCTTCTTAGGTCTTACCTGTTTCATCTTGTGCTTATTTTTCTGTTGCTTACATGGGTTTCTTCGGCGACAAAATTACGAAAAAAAATCGAGACCAGCACATATAGTAGGTAGAAAAGCAACATTCCCACTATAGTTATGATGAAATGCAATGGATATAGCAATGCCACTATAGCACTCTTTCTTCTATAAATGCTTTTAAGCAATGGTAGATTGGGGCATATCATAGATAGGTGTGCATGAATACGGTCTGCAGGACGCGCAATAAAGAGCAGTTCCCAAAAAGGTTTCACTATCTTCTTTACTATCCATGAGCGATGATTGCGTATGGCAAATGCCGTTAAGCGTTTCATGCAGCCAGAGAAAGAACCATTAAGCATGGGCGACCCTATATTGGGGAAATAGTATCTGACAGCAAAGGAAGCAGCGGCACAAACTCTCTGAAACCCATAATGCCGTGCCCGCTCATGCAGAGTGGCTATCTGCTGGTCATTCATCCCTTCAATGAGGAGATGAAGATCCCGTAGCCATTTGGGGTCAGAGAAGATATGGAAACAGGCATGCTGTGCCAGGAAGAGCCATTGATCTGCCACATCCATCACCATGATGTTACCTTTCGTTTTGGTACATCTGGCAAGGGCATCAGCATTAAAGGCACCACAATACTTGGAAAAGAATTTCTTGGTAACAAAAGCTAAATGAATATCCACATCGGTGGCCAGGTTTGACTCATGGCAAAGGGCTATCTTGCTCTTGGCCGTCAGGGCACCATCATCGGTGAGGTAGTCAAACTGCATCCTGTAGCCATGCGCCTTCATTCTTTCTATGAAAACTCTGCACTGCGATGTGGGGGCCACCAGTATGTCTATGTCTCCCACCTCGCGGTCATAGTTGTCTTTATATAGTGTTGTGAGCAGTGCTATGCCCTTGAGGGGGATGATATCGCATATACCCTCAGCCAAACGCGCTATTTCCTCAAACTGGCTCACCACCATCATGGCGCGTGCAAACCCAAACGAATTATCCCTTTCCACTATACGAATCTTTTATCTGTTAATGACAATACATGCTTTGACTGGCCTATCACATCTGGATCGTGACTTATGCATATCACGATGATGTCATCGGCTATAGATGCGAGATAACCGAGCATAACGCTACTTGTTTCATGGTCAACATTGCTTGTAAACTCATCCAGCAACAACACATCGGGGCGTTTGAGCAGTGCCCTGATAAACGATATGCGCTGTTTTTCTCCTGAAGAGAGGTTATGCCCGTCTGCCCCCACCCTCTTGTCGAGGTCTGCCTTTTCGTTTATGATATGGTCCAGTCGCATGGCATGGCAGAGGTTAAGGATATCGTCATCTTCTGCCTCATTTCCGAATGTGAGGTTTTCCTTGAATGTACCCTCAAATATGAATGGTTCCTGCTCCACAAAAGCCATGTGCATCATGAGCGATGGCATGGTATATAGGCCTATATCTTTGCCATTATACAGCACTCGCCCCGACTGAGGTATTCGCATAGAAGCCATGATATCAAAGGTAGTGGTTTTTCCCATTCCACTCCTCCCTGCTATCACATGCATGCCCTCTGGTCTGAAGCAGGCTGTTGCATTTTTAAGTATCATATTGCTGCCATAGGAAAACGACACGCCATCGAGTCTTATCTCCACAATCTTTTCATTCCATTCTATTCTGTTGGTTTTCACTCTATTGTCGGCCACAGGGTCAAAGATGATATGCCACAGATGCTTCACGGCACTCTCGGTGCCCGACAGTTGCATATATCCCCGTGAAATCTTTATTGCCTCATTTCTGATAAACAGTATGGCTGTAGGAAAAGATACGAGGGTCTGCCAACGCATATCGCCATGCATATCTGAAACGATAAAGAGGAACACAATAACCACGACGTAGGTGAGCACCTCGATAACCACGGTCTGGAATGAATTGATGTTTACAAGTCGCTTTTGCATTCCGCACATGTCGCCCACTACCTTGCTCATGCGCCCCGCAAGATACCCTTTGGAATCATAGAAGAGGTATACCTTATATCCGCGCAACCATTCGGCAAACATCTGGTGGAGGTCACCCATGCGGCTGTATAATTGATGATTGATTTTCTTGAGCAATGAGCGAAGCACCAGACTGCATACCACCACCACCATGATGAGCAGCATGACGGTGAGCGTGAGCCTTGCTGATATGACCAGCATAAGAATTAGGAATGCCAATATGGTGATGGGTGCCTGTATGAATGAACGGTATATCATGGGTATGAGCCCTGTCATCATGTCCGACTCTCTCGATATGGCCATCATGTTTCTGTTGTCCATATTGTCGCGCACGTATGAATAGTCCTGTAGCGAGAAATTGCGGATAAAGAGATTATCTATCACCTTTTTGACATCTGCCATAGCATATCCCTGCAGTATGGTGGCCATCTGCTTTATCAGTATTGACACGAAGGTAAGCGCCAATATTGGTAACAGTGTTTCCTTTGTCAGCAGCTGCGCTATCTGCACGCTGCCCGATGCCATCTTCTGCACGTAATAGGTGATGCCTGCTGGAAAGAAACCTATCACTATCTGCAACACCATGGCTATGAGCATCACGAGATGACACCCCTGAGACAGGTGCCAAACCTTGGCTATCAGTTGCCACTCGCGTTTCAGTCCTTGCTTGTCTATAGTCATACGTTCAAATAATAGCGTTCAAACAATTCTCTCTGTTCATCATCGTTCATAGCCATAAACTGCCTGCGTCTGAGTGCGAGAGAGAAATTGTCATAGCGTGGCCACAGGCACTCGCGGCATAGGCTTTCACGCTCATATTGACACATGAGCAGATGCCGGCGTATGCGCCGGGCTGTGCTGCCGTTTACTATTTCCTTCATGCTTTGTTGGGTTATATTGCCTACTTTCATCTCACCCGTATAGTCGAAATTGCAGAACGACACATCTCCATTCCACAGCACCACAGGCAGGTCTCTGAACCTGCGGCAGATATATGGCTTTGCCGACAGGTGTCCCTCCAGGTCGCCAGTAGATGGCAGTTTGGGCCATGGCCAGCGCGACGACAATGAAATGGTATTAAGATTGGAATATTGTTCAAACAGGCTCCTCATCACCTCGTGCATGTCATCACAGCCCATCACAGGCACTATGATATTCAGTCCATAGAAGCGTTTGTGGCGTGCAAATGTCTCGTTGATGGCTGCCAGCGATTTCAACGCATGCTCATAGTGGCCAGGCACGCGTATCTCTTCATAATGCTTCTTTGACAGCATATCCATGGAAAAAGAGATATTGAAACCTCGCAACTGCAATATCCTGTCGAGCAGGCCCAAATCAATATTATATCCGTTTGAGAATATCACCGGCGATATGCCCCGCTTGAGCAGTTGGTCGGCAAAATAATCGAGATCGGGATTGAGAAATGGTTCACCGCAGAGATGCAAGAAGCATTTCTTTACAGGCACATCGAGATGAGCCATCACAAGGTCAAACGTTTGCCTGCTCATCACGCCCCTCTGCCTGCACTGCCCTTCTGCCACTCCATTGGGGCAGCATGAGCACTTGAGCGAGCACCTGTTGGTGGGTTCAATGATGAGCGACTGGGAGAAGTGTTTGCGGTATCCCCTCATCACCACAGCATCTATTAGTGCTCTCTTTGCTTGCTGGTATTTATGTTTCAGCAGTCTATACTTTTTCATTCGCATAAATGTTTTTTTATAGTAGAGGCATCCCGCAGTTTGTCCTTATACGACAGGCATACACCCTGACATAGCCTTCGTTGCCAGAGGTAGCATCTGGTGCAATGGTCAAAGGTGGGGGTACTGAGCATGCTCACCACCTTGCTGCGCATAGTCCGCACCACATCATCCCACTGTAGATTTAACGAGAATGGAATCTGCGGACTTGACACACCGAGGCATGGTGTGAGCACTAATGATGGCGATATACATACGTTTTTCATATAGTCATCTTCGCTTATATTGCACCTCATGGCTCCCTGCGTATGTGCCAGCAGTCGCCTTGCCGTGCTGTGCGAGAAGAAACAGAGAGGCACAGGCTTGGCCAAGTCGTAAGTGATGCCCACCTTGTCGAGTTCCTCCACAAGATATTCCACCATAGGCACAAAATGTCTGAACCTGTCAATGGGGATATAATCATTCTCTCCTCCCTGTGTGGGGATGGTGAGGGCCAAGTTAATATGCTTGAATCCGTTGGCCACCAAGAAGGGCACCCACTCACGGTAGAAGTCACCCTCTGAGAGGCATAGGTTGGCCCTGGCAATCACTTCTATTCGCTTGGTCTTGGCCACAGCTATATTCTTCTCCATCACCTGCCTGAGGTACTGATTATGGAGCGCACTGCGGGTCAGATGCACATATATGGTGGTAACCACATCGCTGTCGATGGTGTCAAAACGGGAGATGTCGATGGTGAAATTAGTGGCAAAATAGGTGGTCATCCCTTCTTCTCTCATTCTGTCAATCAGATATAGTATATGATTATACAATAGCGGTTCCCCTCCGCAGGGTGTGATTGAAGTGATGTTGTTTCTCCTGCTCCAGTCTATAATCTCATCCAACTTATCTACATCTATATGCTTACGGTCTATCTCTTTAGAGAAGCAGTAAGGGCATCTGAGATTGCAAAATCCCGTGACAAACACCATCAGTTGCCTACATCCTGTGGGTTCCACTGTAGGCATGACCATATCGGGATATAGGCGTGTGATATCCTGACGGATGCCCTCGAAGATTGTATAGAGTGTGGCCAGCACATGCTGTGCCTTATCATCATTATTGCCCACATACTGCTGAAGTCTACAGACAAATAGGTCGTATTGCTGCCTCACATCATCGAAATAGTCGTAAGGTGTGTCTCTGGGTACATCTTCCACGGGCAGGAAACTCTTGCGCAGAAATGGCCACTGACTTGCCGCCATATCGCGCAGCGCATAACTCTGCACGTCTATAAACCTGAAGAAGAGGTCGGAATGCACGTCAAAGCCTCTGACCATCTCTGCCGCTGCCACCTCCATGAGATGAGGGTTGCTGCTTGTCCACAATTCTATTATGTCTTCACTATTTAACATGGCTAAAGAAAGTTGGCGATATAGACGTGCGTGCTCCATACCGCAATATATAATAAGGTATTTTTGATGCTGCCTCCGTGCACACATCCTGCCATATATCGGGGTCGTATTGCAGACGTATGTTATTGCTCGCTCTGAGGAGTTGCGCCATGCAGTCAATGGCATCCTGGGATATGAGTTTCGACTCGATGCTGTCTGTGCGGCTTATATAATGGAATGCCGCCACAGGCAACCATAGCCGTGGCTTGCCGTTATACCGGCTGATCATGTCTACCCGCTCCTTGTGGTCGGCATCGGGCGATGGTATGAGTTTGGTATCGAAGAGCAGGCTACCTGCCATCACTCTGCCATTCTCGGTATAGAGGAAGATAAGGTCGTCGCCCATATATTCTGCTCCCATGGCCACCATGTCTGAAGAGAGTGTCGACTTGCCATGTCCACTTTCTCCCAGGAAGACATAAGCCTTACCCTCTATGCCTATGGCAGCGGCATGCACCACATAACGGTGATACATAGACATGAGGGTGTGCAGCAGGATGACCACCACATCGGTGATACGTGGGCGCACCACCTTGCCATTGTCATGTAAACAGCGTAGCAGCACTCTCGTGGTGCGCATGCCACGGTTATGCTCTATCCATATCTCGTCTTTTACCTGAAGGATATCCCTGCCGTCGGGCAAGGCATAGAGGCTCACGATGTCTGACTTTATCAGTGGTCCTTCAATCACGGGAGTATATGCAGACAGATTATAGGGTGGCTCAAAAACCGCCGAAAAAGATACATGATGACATGGTTCGTGGTCAACTTCTTGGTCTATCACATGATAGCGGAAGGCATGCCCGAGATGGTCCATGTCTTCGGTCCAGTCGCTCTGCCATGCTATTCTTATTCCCGCTATTGATGTGAGTAGTAGTGATTGATTCATGATAATGGGGTGAGAAAAAAAAGAAAAACAGCGGCAGCTATATGATTACTATGCTGCCGCTGCCGAAGCATTAGTAGTAGTAATACAACCCACTATAATACAGCGAGGAGTAATACAGCGAGGTGTAATACAGACTACCCTGAACGATGTTCTTAGATTCATGCCTCTTGGTAAGGGGCTTCTCATAAGTTTTGCTCATAATAATCAATGATTAAGTTAAACAATAAGATTTTCACTCACCCAGTATTGTATCTGTTCGTCAAGGTCGGCAACAAGCATTGCCTCCTCCACGTCAGGATAGTTCTCCTTGAGTTTTGCCAGTATGGCATCCTTGTCGGCACCATCGGCAATGGACTGCCATATCTCGCTGGCCACGGCATTCATGGTGTAATAAATACCTGTGGTGGTATTCACGGCCACCACTTTGTCTTGCAATACTTTCCACGAAATATTCTCTTGTATCTTCATATCCTTTTATTTTAAGTTTAAGTTCTTAACACCTATAAGATTCTTCGCCAGACAGGCACCATTGCACTGTCGAGGATTCATCAGCGGACAGGTGGCACAGTTTACTGTACGCCCCAGACGGCGATATGGGGCAAAGGATCGTTCAAACCACTCCTTGGCCTCCTGATAGTTGGCAAACTCGTTATACATCTTGGATGCCACCGATGCCAACGGCAAGCAGTATATCACCTCGCCATGGGGAGTGATATCCAATCGCGAGCAACATCCTGACTTGAGTTTCGAGCCGCATTTCCACAATATTCCCAACTGCTCATCGGTGAAAGCACAGGTGGGCACTCCACATTCGTATTCCAGGGTTATACCATATTTCTCTCCCTTTTGGGCCAGTTCGGTCACCTTCTCAGCCACCACGTAATACTCGTTGTCGTTGAGCGCATAGTTTGACTGGGTATATGTGGGCAACACAAATCCCACTTTAATACGTCTGTCCAGGTTGTATTTCAGTGTTAGTTCTATGGCCCACTCGTTGTCGTCCTCATCGGGCATCACATTAAAGGTTATGGATGCCATGTGCTTAAGATGCGAGAGAGCTGTCTCTATGCGCAACCTTTGTTCGCTTGTCCACTTCGATGGCGGATTCACGTTTACCACCCATGTAATGGGGAATGAAGCCAACTTCTCTGCATATTCGGGTGCTTTCTCTGTGGCCAGATTGGAGAATACAGTGATACCGAAATCATGGTCGAGCACTTCATCCACAATCCATTCAAACTTGGGATGCAAGGTGGGCTCGCCTCCCATGAGATGTATTGGGTCTCTATACTTGCTTGCCACAAGCCAATTCATGATGCCCAAAAAGACTTCGTCGGTCATGGCATGGGCTTTTACCTTTGGCGACATCCTATCCATGCCGAAACAATAAGGGCATTTATAGTTGCACCAGTTTGTCAACATTAAATTTGGCATATCCTATACTGATTTAAAACTTTTACATCCTCCCTGACAGAGCCCACGCTCCATCATCTTGCAATTATCACACTCGGCAAATACTCCACGCGCTGCTCCCAGATATTGAGTGGTGGAATCGTGAAGCATCTCCTTGAGTTGCCTCATATTGGCGGCATCCATGGTGTTCACCCTTCCAATCTGAAACAGAGGGAAGCAGTTCCATGCCAGCAATCGCGGACCTATATCTATGGCCGAGCCGCACACGAAGTTTATCTCGCCTCCCAATCTCTGCAGATGGCCTATCTGGGTGGCATCAAACATGCATGCCACAAATCCGCAGTCCATCGATAGGGTTATATGCCTCTGAGCTGCCATATCAGCGGCATGCACAAAATAATCGCCTGCCTCCTTATACTTGTCGAGAGGGATATACTCATTGCCTCCGTTGAGTATGGGCAATGCTATGCCCACACGAATATTGCGCACCAAATTATACTCGTCTATAAGGTCAAAGAGATATGTGGGATCAGCATTGAGGTCGAAGATGGTAAACGACAATGACGATACCTCATTGTAATGTTTGAAGAATTCCTGTAAATGGGCAAACTTCTCGTCACTATAGGTATCGCGAGTGCCCACGTTTACAACAAAACAGCACTTGCCCGCCACATCCTGCGAGTATTTCTCACTCAATATCTCTGGCATGGGGTCGGTGGCACTGGTAAATATTTTGGCGAACACTCCGCGCTCGTCTAACAATGCCAGCAACTCGCGCATGTGGGGATAGAGAAAGGGTTCGCCACCCAACAACCCTATCACCTTAACCTCGCTACCGAAACGATCGAGAAACAGGCGGATGTCGTCGATAGACAACAACTCGTTGACATTCTCTCCCGACTCCTTCAGCACCTTGCGTGCAAAGCAAAAAGGACAACCGCGTTTGCAACGGTGTGTCAAATACAAATTTGCCATATCTAATTATTTTTAGTTTCCATCATGTCTATTTTCTCGTTGACATAGTATACATACTTGCCATTGCGACCCACCTCAACGATCTTTCTGGATATCTTTTGCTCGGGAGAAAGAAACTTTCTGCCATTGCGCGTCACCCATGCATGACCGATGGTCGACTCTTCCCCTACTATCAGCAGGATGTTGACTTTATAGTCAGACCAAAATTCTATAATATGGAATAAAGAGTATATCAACTCCGACACAGCCAAACACCTGTTGGGAATGTTCTGGCGCATTATCATTCTCCATATCGTCTTTATCATGTAATTGTTCCAACCATTTATTCTGCTGCAAAGATAATATATTTTTTGTTACAAAAGAAGAAAATACTAAAAAAAAAAGAAGGAAAATAATCAATAATGCAAAAAAAAAACACGCTTACAAAAGTGTAAGCGTGTAGAGATAGATGACTGCTGCTGGTATGGCGAGCAATGATGAGTCGAAGCGGTCGAGCATGCCTCCATGGCCTGGCAGTATGCTGCCGCTGTCTTTGATGCCCAAGGTGCGTTTGAAGAGACTCTCTACAAGGTCGCCCCAGGTACCAAACACCGTGACCACCAACCCAAGACCCATCCATTCATACATGTTAAGCCCAACATCGTTATATCCATACTGCTCTGAGAGATACCACACTCCGGCTGCCGCGGCAATTACGAATAGTCCACCGCCTATTGAACCTTCCCAACTCTTGCCCGGACTGATGCGCGGAAAAAGTTTATGCTTGCCGAGCAACGATCCACAGCAGTATGCACCGCTGTCGTTTACCCACAGAAATACAAACACCGAGAGGGGCACGATAAACGAATAACCCACATTGCCGTCGGGCATAGCCCTGAAAGCCAGCACATTAAGCATCGAAAAGGGAAGTGCCACATACATCTGACTCATCATCGTGTATGCCCAGTCATGTATGGGATCTTCATTTTTGGCATACAATTCAGCCACCATGAGATATACTATGGTTATGAGGTAAGGGATGAAGACCGTTGATGGTGTGACCCCGCTGCAGAACCCCATTACGGCCAGATAGAAATAGACTCCCGCCACCGTGGAGATGAAACGGTTTACCGATACACCCTGACGACTGTTGACAAGCCCTGTAAACTCCCACACGCTCAGGCCTGTAATCAGGGCAAAGAGGGCAGACATCGCTATAGGATCGAGAAATCCCGTTACCAATACGGCCACAAACAGTACACCTGTTATGGTGCGAACCACAAAATTATTCATATCACTTGCCCTCCTTTTTTTCTTTTTCCTGCTCGGCCAACTGCTGCGCCCTGCGCTCTGCCATAGCCTCGGCATCGGCTCTCTGCTGGGCCTCAAGCAATTCCTCTGCACGGCTTGTCCATGGTCGCTTACCGAATATGTGCTCAACGTCTTCTGCGAATATTACCTCGCGCTCGGTCAGCAATTCGGCCAACTTTGCATGTCCTTCCTTATGTTCGGTCAGTATCTGCTTGGCGCGCTCATACTGCTCGTTTATCATCTTGAGCACCTCATCGTCCATGATCTTGGCGGTAGTCTCCGAATATGGTCGCTGGAAACTATATTCATTATTATTATAATAGCAAATATTTGGAAGTTTGTCGCTCATGCCAGCGTATGCTATCATGCCGTATGCACTCTTGGTAACGCGCTCCAAATCGTTCATGGCACCAGTGGAGATATTTCCTGTGAAGAGTTCCTCTGCAGCTCTGCCTCCCAGTGTGGCACACATCTCGTCGAGCATCTCGTCGCGTGTTGTTATAGCTCTCTCTTCGGGCAGATACCATGCAGCTCCGAGAGCTCTGCCACGTGGTACAATGCTCACTTTCACCAATGGATTGGCATGCTCTGTAAACCATGAAACAGTGGCATGTCCAGCCTCGTGAATGGCTATTGTTTTCTTCTCGCTTGCAGTCATCACCTTGGTTTTCTTTTCCAGTCCACCTATAATGCGGTCTACTGCATCCAGAAAGTCCTGCTTGCACACATGGGAACTATTGTGGCGTGCTGCTATTAGTGCGGCCTCGTTGCACACGTTGGCAATATCGGCACCAGAGAATCCCGGTGTCTGCCTTGCCAGGAAGTCTATATCCACACTACTGTCTGTCTTCACGGGTTTGAGATGGACCATAAAGATGGCCTTTCGCTCGTTAAGGTCAGGTAGGTCTACATGTATCTGGCGGTCAAAGCGTCCTGCCCTGAGCAAAGCCGAGTCGAGCATGTCGGCACGGTTGGTGGCAGCCAGAATGATTACCCCGCTGTTGGTACCGAATCCATCCATCTCGGTGAGCAGTGCGTTGAGGGTATTCTCGCGCTCATCGTTGCCACCAGTGGCCGGACTCTTGCTTCGTGCCCTTCCCACGGCGTCTATCTCGTCTATGAAGATGATGCATGGCGATTTCTCCTTGGCCTGGCGGAAGAGGTCGCGCACACGGCTGGCTCCCACACCTACGAACATCTCCACGAAGTCTGAACCGCTCATCGAGAAGAAGGGCACACCAGCCTCACCAGCCACAGCCTTGGCCAGCAGGGTCTTACCAGTGCCTGGAGGACCAACAAGCAGAGCACCCTTGGGTATCTTACCTCCAAGCTCGGTATATTTCTGTGGGTTTTTCAGAAAATCCACTATCTCTTGCACCTCCTGCTTGGCGCCCTCCTGTCCTGCCACATCCTTAAATGTCACATTCAGTTCGCCACCCTTTTCATACATCTTAGCCTTGCTCTTGCCTACGTTAAACACGCCGCCGGCACCACCGCCGCCGCCCATTCTGCGGAAAAAGAACATCCACAGGCCTACCAACAGGATTATCGGCAGCACATTATAAAGTATCATGTTGAGGGTGTTGGATTCCTTCTCGTTTTCATACACCAGTTCGCCCTTAAACAGGGCTTTGTCGCGGGCTGTTTCCACAAACTGCTCCACCTGGTCAACAGAACCGAACTCCACCTCCACATACGGAATCTTGCCCTTGGGGTTAGGGGTATAGCCAAACACCTCCTTCACATGGTCGCCCTTCACATATATGGCCAGTATGTTCTGCTCTTTGTTTACCACTATCTTCTGGGCCCATCCTTTGTTTACTATCGACTTAAACTGCGTATACGAAGCCTCCTTTACGGCATTCGACGGTGTTTTGTCGGTAGTAAAATAAGCCACCAGTATAGAAATGATGACCAATGTATAAATCCAAGTCATATTGAATTTAGGCATGTTCATCTTTGGTTTTTCCTGATTGTTGTCCATAGTATCTTTGTTATTCTATATCGGGTATCACGGTTAGTTCTGCATCGTCCCAGAGGTGGTCGAGGTCATAATACTCTCTTGTGTCGGGCAGGAAGATATGCACCATCACATCCTCATAATCCATGGCCACCCATTGTGAGTTTTCCTTGCCTATCACCTTGATGGGTTTCTCTCCAGCATGCTCGCGGGTGTAGTCGCTCACCGACTCTTCTATTGCGTCTACCTGTGATGGCGACGAGCCCTGACAGATCACGAAATGACTGCATATAGCCCCTTCTATGCCACTGAGGTTTACCACTACGATGTTATGCCCCTTCTTTTCTTGTATTCCCTTGATAATTGTTTCTACCAACGAATTTGTATGTTCCATTAATTGTATTGTAATATAATGTATAAAGATATATCTCGAATGATGGATGCAAAGATACTGCAAAATGCAATAATGACAAAAAAAATTGGGAATTATTAGCAACTCTATAACAAAAGAAAACATTTTCAGCATTGTGCGCCATGCAAAAGCATAGAGTAAAATGTATATAAATCAGAAATAATTGTGTTAAAAACGAAAAAAAACTACCGAAATATTTGGAGGTAACGAGAAAAAGTTATACCTTTGCAGTCGAAATCAAGAGCATGATTGTTCTGATATCTTTGGGATATGGTGTAATGGTAACACTGCAGATTCTGGTCCTGCCTTTCCTGGTTCGAGTCCGGGTATCCCAACACTAAGCGGGTCTACTCGATGAGTAGACCCGCTAATTTATTTGTGACTCAGAGTGTACAAGATATCTGCATTATCTTATCACAAACTTATGAATGCCATTTTGTCGAGTGCCTACCACTGCCACATTGCCTACCACTACAGGCGATGACTCGAAATTGTTGGCCATGAGTTGGGAGAATATTACCTCGCCAGTGCTGCCTTTGATGAGATAGACATATCCGCCTGCATCGCCAGTAAACACATACATCTCGCCATTGGGCGCCATGAAAGAAACAGGCGACGACCAGGCATGATGACGCAACTTGACCATATACGTCTGCTTGCCCGTGAGTTTGTTGATGGCCAGGAACTGACCTGATGCCCATCCTGTTCCACCGGCACCATTCCTGCATATATTGGCAAAGAGGAGATCCTTGCAGTCGCCACTGCCAAGCAATGGTGTGCAATAGAATCCACCATCAAGAGTCTTGGAACCATAGTCGCAACGCTTGCATGGATAGTCAGCCTGCCATATCAGTTTGCCGTTGCGAGCGTTGAGTTTGACCAGATGGGCCATGCCCTCGGCGCCCCTCTTGTCGATTTCGCATCCAGCATAGAGATAGGTCACACCATCCTCCACACTGCACACTATAGACCCATCCACATCATCCTCTATATTATAATGCCATACTGGATGCATGGTCTGCAGGTTTATACATATCACATTGCCACGATTGTCGCCAAAGAATCCATGGCTGCCATATACACAGAGACTGTTTTCTATGCCAGGTGCCATACCATTGACACGATAGCGGAAGGCAGCCACAAGAGATAGTTTACCCTGGCTACGGGCATACTTATACAAGGCACCATTCTCGCCTGGCCAAAAGAGGAAACCGCCTGCTACCACAGGAGAGGAGTCGAAGGCATTCCAACCACGCATGGCCTTGGGGTCGCGACCGATAAACTGCACCTCCTTGTGAGCCTTGAGATCGAAGACCATGGCTCCAAATGGTTGCTCGCCAGGCACACCCTGCCCCACATAGAGATTGTCGTATTTCGGGTCGAGGGAGATGGTGCCCTTGATGGGGTTATGGGTAGGCAGTGCAGGACGCGTCGCCTTGCCAGTCTTGAAATCTATGAAATAGACATTTGAGCAGAGCGAACCCACCGCAATCTCGCCGGTCTTGGCTATGTAAAGAGGTTGACCTGTCCAACCCGAACCGCCTCCCCACAAACCAAACCGAGTTTGACGTGAGTCGTAGGCAGTTTGAAACGACCATTCCTTCTCCACCCTTGTGGGCACGCTGTCGAGGCGTCCTCCATAGTTGGCATCGCGCCTGTGACCTCCACGGAAGGTGAGCACACCCTCTCGGTCTTCATACTCGTTGTGGCTGTCCCATTTAAGGTGAGCGGCTGAGTCGATGATTTCCACAGAGTAGTTGATAACTGCTGCCGACTGATACGTGGTGTCGGGCCAAAGTTCGTCTTTTGCAACCGCTGTCACTATGCTGTCGGCGGCGATGCTGTCTACCTCTGCAGCGGCATCGGCATTTTTGGTGTTGTTGCCACTGCATGAGATATTACAGGCTGCGAGAGCAGCCAAACCGGTTATTAAGAATTGTCTAAGCATACCGTTACAAAATAATTGTCGTTTATTATAGTATCATATATCGATTCGTCGTTGTACAGTACGGTCTTGATGTCTGTGCGCAATCCCGTGCCCGTCATCTTGAGTTTGCTCTCTTTCATGGTCCACAGTCGTATGAACTCCCTCTGTGGCGATGGAGATGCCGTGACCATGAGATATTCATCATCGCTGAGCACATGGCGTGCCAGCGAGTCATTGAATCGCCTGATAGACTCGATGTCTACCCCAACGTTTCGTTTGGCCACGACGCAAGCCACGGCACAGCGACAATGGCTCATATTGAAATGAATGTTTGGATGATGTGGCAGATATGGTTTGCCGCCATCATGATAAGCCATAGCCACATGACCACTGATGCCGCAATGGCGTTCAAGGAGCATCATAAGCAACCTATAGGCAGCCACGCTCTGCCTCTTGCCCTGCTCATGGTGTATGGCCATGACAGCATCTCGACGCCATGGGGGCAGGCATGCCATCTCATCATCAAGACTGAAATTCTGCAGATGGTCTAAGATCATCAGCACATAATCATCATGCTCGTATGTGCTTATATGCTCGGGATTTATCATATCATTTCTTTATCGTTGATGCTTGGATTATAATGTCTGCTCCTTTGGCCAGTTGACCAGATAGAGTTGTTCTGTGGCTCTGGTGAAAGCAGTATATAGCCAATGGATATAATCAGGTGTGAGCATATCATCGCTCATGTATCCCTGGTCTATATAGACATGGCTCCACTGTCCGCCCTGCGCCTTATGGCATGTGACGGCATAGGCATACTTGATCTGCAGGGCGTTATAATAGATGTCTTCCTTTAGTTTTCGCATACGCTCGCTCTTTGGCGATATGTCGGCATAGTCTTCCATCACGGCATTGAAGAGCGTTTCGTGCTGCTCGCGTGTAAGCGATGGTGAGTCGGAAGAGAGCGAGTCGAGAATAGTGGTGACGGTTATCTCATAGTTATCATAATCCATGAATGCCACGGTGATGTCGGCAAAAGAGAAGCCATAGAGACTGCGGTGGTTTCTCACCCTCACCACCCTTGCCCTGTCGCCGTTAGCAATGAAGGGCATGGGCGACTCACGGTCGTGCTCTGTCCAGTGGTAGTTGTTTTTTACCACCATAAGCATATCAGTGGCACAGAGCACCTCCTCGCGCCCGAGTATCATGTTGCGTATGCCCTGATTATAGATATTGGCCCGCTTGTTGCTACGTGTTACCACGATGGTATCGTCGATGCCCACCTGCGAATAACTTGATGCCAACTGCTCTATGAGTTCGTCGCCCCTCACCACATGAATATCGGCAAATGCGGTGATGGAAATCTTTGGCAACTGTGTTATCTGGTCGTGGGTGATAAGCCGACGTATCATGGTGGCATTATACAGTATGCCAGAGTTCTCGCTCTGCCTAAGCACCTCGGTGAGGTCGGCCTCAAAGACTTGCATGCCATACGACTCCATGACCTGGCGCATAAGCGCGGGGCTCTCCTCTTCGCCCACAGGTGGCAACTGTGCCTTGTCGCCGATAAGCATGAGTCGACAGTTAGCACCACCATATACAAACTGCACGAGATCGTCTAGCTGATGACCGCTGCCGAAGCCCGAGTCGGCAAATCCCGAATTGGCTATCATGGAAGCCTCATCCACCACAAAGAGGATGTCTCTGCCTGTGTTTACATTCAGCATAAAGCCCGACAGACCTTGGTCTATGCTCTTTTGTCTGTATATGCGTCTGTGGATGGTGTATGCAGGCATGCCAGCATTGAGCGAGAGCACTTTGGCGGCGCGCCCTGTGGGAGCCATGAGTATGATGCGCTGGTTCATCTCTGCCATGGTGCGCACTATGGCTGCTGCCAGGGTAGTCTTGCCCGTGCCAGCACAGCCACGCATGATCATCATGGTATGACTTTGGCGACAGGTGATAAAAGAGGCAAACTCAAGCATTGCCTTCCGCTGCTGCGATGTGGGCTCATGCCTGAGATTGCCTTGTATCAATGCTGCCAGTCTGTTGACACTCATTACCTTGCGTTATTCCACCTTAGTGGTTGTTTTGTTTATCTCATACCACGATGCATCGGTGACAAGGAATGCGCGTATGGCACCCGAGCCTATATTGTTTACTATAAACCGCTGTGTGTATACGGTGCCCGTGGAGGCAGATGTTGTCTGGGCTATCACTACCACCCTGTTGCTGGCATCACGGGTCACATGGATGTTGACCATTGCACCATCCATATCTGTCTTGAATGTAGACCAATTATAGTCGCTTTCAAGTGTGAAGGATACATTTGCTGTGTTGTCATTAGTGTTTCCACCGAGATTGGGGAACCATCCGTAGTTGTCGGCCCTGATCACGAAATGCTCTATATAATTATCGGCATCGCGGTTGGCATTATTTGAAACTATGAGCACCCAGTTATTGAAATTATTTGTCTTGCTCGAATGGTTTGTGAAATTGAGGTGCAGGGTTTTGCCTGCCGCTATGGTATAGGCATCTGAGCATGCCTCATTCCATGCCGATGTAAAGTCGGTATTGCCCACGGTTTGCATGACATCATCATCGGCCACCTTCTTTCCCCAGAACGAACGTTTGGTGGTAGATGAGGTATAAGCATCATGTCCGGCATACACGATGGTATGCTTGGTGGTGGCCGACTCCCAGTCGGTCTCTCTCTTGAGATACATCTTGTAGGTGCCTATGGTTAGGATATTCTTGTAGGCATCAAAACTCCAGGTCTTGCCCTTAGACCATCCGCTGGTCACCTTATGGTCGGCACCGAGCACCATGGTCTGCGGGCCACATTCCTTCTGGTAATGGTATGCCATGATGATATTTTCCCATTTGCCTATGAGTTCATCCTCAGAGATGGGAGTCTGCGGCACTGCACCATATCTCTCGGGCATCACCACAGGCCATCCGCTCTCGGTCCATACCAGCGAGCGCACCTGCCCCATCATAAGGGCATTGCTGAAGTCATTGCCATAGGCGTATTGCGGATAGCGACCCTGAGAGGAGTAATACCAGTTGCCCTGTCCATCGTCAAATACGGCACAATGGGATATGCCCACCCAACCATAACTATTGTCGAACTTATAGGGATGGGTGATGATGGGATAGGCGTCACCGCCATTGACACTTACATTAGTGCCATCCATGCCATAGTAAGGGCCATCAATATTCTTCGACCTTACCACGCGGGTATTGTAAGCCACAGACAGTTCGTCGTAGGCCATAAACAGATAGTAATAGCCATCGTGATATACCACCTCGGGAGCCTCGGAGCCCTGCCAGCGGTCGTTCTTCTTGCGGGTATTGACGAGTTTGCCATATTTCTCTATGCCCTCGCCCCATGGGTTGCCCAGTTCCTCGAGTGGCATACCAGTGTCGGGGTTGAGTTGCACTGCAGCAAAGCCAGAATGCCACGAACCATAGATGAGCCAGTGCTCACCCTCGGGGGTTATGATGTATGAAGGGTCAATGGCATTGTATTTGAAATAGCAGTTGGCATAGTTGGTATTGGCAACATTATAGTTGAGCCCCTTGTCGGAGACATTGGTGATGACATAACCTTTGTCTTGCCATGAACTGACATCTGCGGGATTGTCTGTCTCCATGAGTCCTATGAATGCACGCTCGCTCCATGTGCCATCACCATTTATGGTGCCTGGCACCACTATGGCATAATACATCCTATATAGTCCGCTACTTACCTTTCGTGCACATGGAGCCCAGAAGCCGAGCCCTGTGGCAGAGAGGTCTGCAGTGGAGGCACCCAACCCCATAGCCGCACGTATCTCATTGAGTTTAGTTTCTATCCATGCCGGCGGTGTGGGCATGGTGGCACCGAGATACTCCCAGTCTACAAGATTGCGCGAGCGGCGGCAATGAAAACTGCCGTGCTTTGCATGTGCGTTGCCATAGGAGGCATCGGTGGTATACATATAATAATATCCATCGTCTGCCTTCATCACCGATGGGTCGTGCACATTGGCCAGGTTCCACTTTGAGCGGTAGTTCCATGCCGTGACACCTACATAATAGTCATTGTAGGCAGGAGCCTCATATTCTTCAAGCCGCTGCGCCAGAGGTTTGAGTGAGATGGAGCCGATGGTGGATATATCATACTTATAATTATATTTGTCGCCAATGCTCCATTGGTCGTTGGTGCCCATGCGGGCGAAAGCAGGCGAACCGTTGAGGTCGCTGGTCTTACCATTCTGCATGGTAACGGTAAACTGGGCGCTTGCCATTAAGTAAGTCATGGAAGCCAGCAATAGTGTGTATAGTCTTTTCATTGTCTCTTACCCTTTCCTAAATTTTACACTCTTGTCTCCAACTCGCAGGATGTATACCCCCTGCGGAAGCATAGACACATCAATGGTTGTATTGTTGCCCTCAACGGTAGACGTGGTTATCTGCCTGCCGTCGAGAGAATAGATCTGTACGGGTGTGCCTGCCTGACAACCCATAATGGAGATATGTGCGCCACTGATGGCCACCTCGGTCTGGCTACCCTGTATGGGGGTGATGGCAGAGATGTCGAGTTGCTTAAACTCAACCTTGGTTACTCCCTCTATCACGCTACCATCAGTGAGCACCACATAGAACGAGTCGGAGGCATCGGAGGCAAGCAGAAATGAGACTCTATCCATAGCCACCTGTGAACCATTGTCTGTAACCATACACCACTTGACATCCTGCGCCGAAATAGGTGATAACGGCAGCAGCAACAGCATGGAGGCCAACCCTCCGCATATCAGTCTTGATATTCTCATAATTAATAATTGAATAGATTTGTAGTTGCTATAGGCTACAAAAGTACAAATAATTCTGATAAACAAAGAAAACATTTGCAATTTATTTTGCCATTCCGTTTTTTTTATCTATTTTTGTGCTTTGTAATCATGATGGCACCCGCAAGGGCATCCACATATCAAACGAACAAAAAGCATAAACGAAGTGAACGAACCCACACCACACCGTTTGGTAATAAAGATTAGCAAGGGGAGTCTGACCTTTGCCTTCACCGCCACCGACGGCGGTGCCATGCCCATAAAATACGAGCGCTATGCCGTGAAGTCGGGCATCTCTATGGCAGCCAACATACGCGAGGCTGTAAAGGCTCCTTTCCTCACCAGCACCACATTCTCAAAGACACTGGTGATGGTAGACTCTCCAGTGTTGCTCATACCCATAGACTATTACGATGAGATGTCGGCATCTGACATGTATGCACATGCCTACCCTGGAGTGAAGGGTGTGCATGTCTTTCCTACCGTGGTCAACAACCTGAGCGCCGTGGCACTGTCGGCCATAGCCAAAGACCTTCGCTCGGTGATCACAGACAAGTTTCCAAGCGTGTCGTTTTGCTGCTCGTCGCTGCCCGTGTGGCATCATCTGCATCAGCGGAGTTTCTCCAGTCAGCGCAACAAACTATTTGGCTATTTCCACGACAAGAAACTGGAGATTTTCGGATTTCAGCAAAACAGATTCCGATTCTTCAATACCTTCGACGGTGTGCATACCCAGGATGCCGTCTATTTTCTGCTCTATGTGTGGAAGCAACTTGGCATGGATGCAGAGAAAGACGAACTGCATCTGGCCGGAGAAATTGGCAACAGGGAACATCTGCTGAACGAACTGCATAAATATCTGCAAAGGGCATACGCCATCAATCCAACGGGCGATTTCAACCGCGCTCCAGCCACACAGATTGAGGGTATGGAATATGACCTAATGACACTGTTTGTGAAAGGAAGATAACTATGAGAATCATTACAGGCAAATATAAGGGGCGACGCTTTGATGTGCCTCGCACGTTCAAGGCAAGACCTACCACCGACTTTGCAAAAGAGAATCTGTTTAATGTGCTAAACGGATATATAGACCTGGACGGAACCATGGCTCTCGACCTCTTTGCAGGCACGGGTAGCATAAGCCTCGAACTCCTCTCGCGCGGTTGCGCTCAGGTGATAAGCGTAGAGAAAGATCGCGACCATCATGCCTTCATATCACAATGTCTGAAGAAACTGGACGACAGCAACGGCATAGTGATCCGGGGGGATGTGTTCAGGTTTATAAAATCATGCAAGCAGAGGTTTGACTTCATCTTTGCCGACCCGCCATACGCACTGGACAACATAAGTCAGATACCACGACTGGTGATGGAGAGTGGCATGCTGACCGAAGGGGGTATCTTTGTAATGGAGCATGGCAAGGACAATGACTTCAGTCAACTTACGGGATTCATAGATCACCGCTCATACGGCAGCGTCAACTTCTCATTATTTCAACATCAGGAGACAAAAGAATAATCATAACGTGAGTTCGATGAAATATGGGCTGGTTCTTTGCGTTCAAGCTTCACCTGATATGCTTTCCCTAACGGCCGCCGAGCTAAACCTTCCCAAAATGAATCCCACAAGCAATGTTTGGAACATTAGATTACTTCGACCAGTGGTAATAGCTATCGAGTAGCAGCAAGATAGTTAAGCCGAAATATAAATAGAACTACCCCTGCTTCAACGCCATGGCCGAGTATGCCAACATCTAAATCAAGAAACCGCTCTTTATCCTCGCGGACCAAGAGCGGCACCAATATCAATTTATTAATTTTAGTACTTGGCAAAGGTACAAAAAAAGGCGAAACTACAAAAAGTTGTCGCCTTTTTTTTGTTTCCACACCGAATTACGTGAGTATTCATTTTAACACGAATGACACGAACGTTATTAAAAGATTAGTCCCACTTTCTGCACTTAATTTTTATTCAAGTTTCGTAAGTTGAATCAGAGAATAAGTGCAAGCGTTCAAGGCACGCCCCGAAGGGGCAACGAGCACATAGCTCAGGGCACGCCCTGGGTATGATGAAGCGATGAAGTGCGCCCTGAAGGGGCAAAAGCATTATCGTGCAAGCGTTTATAGAGACGCTTTTGCCTTTTCAAGGCGCAATAGCTGTGGCTAATCTACCCAGGGCGATGCCCTGGGCTATGCGCTTGCTGGGCCTTCAGCCCGCTCCTTAAAAGCTTGTCAAATACAAGTGAACATTTTCTGCACTTAATTATTTATAATTTTGTAAATACAAACCTTGCCTTTGCCATAGCCACCGACTATGGCGAGGCAGGCAGAGGGGCTTTCCATGCCATCTGCAAACTCAGTCAGAAGTATAACGAGACCAATGCCAACAAGATGTATTCGGGTGCCATAGCATCTAATCATGGAATAAAACATATTGCATCGGCTTTCTATCTGGCTAAACAAGCTGGTGTAAACATCGACGAGGTAAGACTAAAAAGA
>JALFPC010000098.1 GCA_022782305.1 Prevotella sp.
TGTAGCCGCACAACTAACTGCTGAATAATTTGCCAATAATGAATATTAATTCGCTATACTGTAATTATGGCATCCACATACCCCCTGTGACATTATCTTAACAGTGTGACAAAATACTCCTTGAAGGGTGTGACAAAATGGGTACCCTTCCCCCTTTACCCTACCCCCTCAAAGGCCGAAAATCGGCCATTTTCAAAAATAATGTCACACTTCGAGATTTGTATGTCTTTGATAATGAGAAGAATTATTTTTAGGTGTGACGTGACATTAATTTTAAACTTTATCACGCGCGCGACCCTATAGGGGTATGCGATAGTAGTTGCGCTGCCTCGGTATACCTACCCAAAACAAGCATTTCATATTGTAATATAGATACTTATATCACTTCTATTGGGAAACAAATAGTATGTATCCTACCAATAGAACTCAGATACTATGTACTTCTTCATACACCATCACTTAAAGAATAAAAGAAAACTCTATGACATCGCAATATAATGCATAATTTCAGCGTAAAAATATCGATAAATAACATCTTTAGGGTATACTGTGTTAAATAATATTAATTCATTACAGATTTATTCACATGGCTTATTGAGTTATTATACTTTTTGCTACTTTTGTAGCGTTGAAAATAACAATACGTCAATAAATTCATCATAATAATAACGTTTTAACACGTCAGTATAGTTTTTTAATATATAGCGAGACAAGCATTAGGGAGAAATCGATATGACTAACATCAAGACACTCTTGGCTGCTGCGGCATTGGTAATGTCAGCATCGGCATCATGGGCAATACCTGCAAAGCGCACACCATTTGTAAAGAAACAAGGTGATGGCACAACTGTTACCGTGCGACTTGTGGGTGACGAGCATTTCCACTACTTTCTATCTGAAGATGGTAAACTGCTGGTCAACGACAATGAGGTGTTCTATTATGCTAAAACCGATGACAATGGCAATATCATCAATACTAAGGTGATGGCTCACGACAAGGCTGAAAGGTCGCCACAGGAGTGGAAGGTGGTGAACGCGTTGGACATGAACAGCATAGGGAAGACCTTAGATAGCAAGGGATTGGAAGCCAGAGAGCGCAGGATGACAACTGCACAAAGATCAAGGAATAATGGGCAAATGAGAAATGTGGGGCTCTGTTCTGATGCTCATTTCCCATCTAAAGGCGAACAAAAGGGACTGGTAATACTTGTGGAGTATCAGGATGTGAAGTTCAACCTGAGCGATCCGCATGATTATTTCTACCGTATGCTCAACGAAACGGGATTCAGCGACTATGGTGGAACGGGCTCCGCAGCAGAATATTTCCGTAACAACTCATCGCAACAATTTAAACCAACATTTGATGTGTATGGTCCTATAACCTTGTCGCAAAATATGTCATACTACGGCGAAAATGACTACAGGGGAGACGATAGCAACCCACAGAAGATGGCTATAGAGGCATGCCAGCAGTTGGATGCTACCGTTGACTTCAGCGAATATGACCGCGACAACGACGGATATATAGACAACGTGTATATCTTCTATGCCGGCAGGGGAGAGGCCTCCGGAGGGAGCAGCAGTAGCGTATGGCCACACTCATGGGAAGTGTCGGCAGTTGAGTCGCAGACCTATTATTTCGATAATGTGATTCTCAATAGGTATGCCTGCGGAAATGAATGGGAAGGCGAAAAACCCGACGGCGTGGGAACCTTCATTCATGAGTTCTCGCACGTGCTGGGGCTGCCAGACCTCTATTCCACCAGTTATTCGTCGGCTTTCACGCCAGGCGCATGGTCGGCAATGGACTATGGACCATACAACAACAACGGATGCACACCGCCTCTGTATTCTGTATTCGAGAGATATGCTCTCGACTGGATAACTCCTACCGAATTGGATGGACCAAATTCTATTACACTCAAGGATATCAGCAACAACAAAGGTTGCATAATCAAAACCAACAAGTCAAACGAGTTCTTCCTGCTGGAAAACAGACAACAGAGCGGATGGGATGCTTATATACCTGGGCATGGCATGCTGGTATGGCATATTGATTTTAATAACTTGGTATGGAACAGCAACAGGGTTAACGACACCCCAAGCCACCAGTATGTGGACTTGGAAGAGGCTGATAATACAAAAAGCGAATATTCGCGAGATGGCGATGCTTTTCCTGGCACAAGCCATGTAACATCCTTTACCGACAATACTCAACCATCCATGAAAACATGGTCGGGAGTGGGCCTCAACCTTCCTATCACCAACATACGTGAAGAGGGGGGCGTGATATTTTTTGACGTGGCTGGCGGACGTCCCGAGATAGCCGCCGTGACAGCCATAGAAGGCTCCGACGTGACGGGCAAGTCTTTTGTGGCACGCTGGAACAAGAGTCAAGAGCCTGGCATGACCTATGCCCTGTCGGTATATACCAAGTCGACAGAAGGCAAGGTATTATATGCCGATGGCTACAACAGGAAAGATTGCGGCGAGGACACCTGCGCAGTGGTGAGCGGCTTGACTCCCGAAACTGACTATTATTATGTAGTATACGTGATAGATGGCACATGGAGCAGCGAGGCATCTAATGAGGTGATGGTGAGCACACGCGCACTGACATTTGCAGAGAAGAGTCCGCAGATTCTGGATGCTGAGGATGTGACCGACCACTCTTTCGTGGCACGTTGGAATGCCATGGCCGAAGCCACAGGATATAATGTGAGCCTTATAAGCAAAAGATATTATGACACCCAGACAGAAGTGAATGATTTCACCGGCGGACTGCCACAGATGCCACAAGGATGGACTACAAACACCAAGCAGACTTATGGCAGCAAGGCATACTCTGGAGAGGCAACACCTGCGCTGAGGTTTATATCAAACGGACAGTATATCGAATCGCCCACAATGAGCAGCGACATACACAGCATGACATTCTGGACCAGAGGAGCTAATGCTGACAGCACTAATGCCATCTTGGTAATGGCAGGCAACGACAAAGGACAATGGACTACCATCGACACCGTGGCCATAGAGAATGCAGCCGGGGGCAAGACCGTGGAAATAGATCACATGCCACAGTCTACATGCCGCATCCGAATCGAATATCTCGCACCGGGCAACGGAGGCATTGCCATCGACGACATACATATCTGCTGGGGTGGCAACATCGAAAGTAGCAACACCACAACATACGTGGAAGCACCCGACACTACCCTCACAGTGACTGGTCTGGAAGCCGAAACAAATTATTTTGTTGTGGTGACAGCACTCAGTGGAGACCTGAGATCGGAACCATCAGAAGAGATCATGGTGAGAACAAAGGTTAGCGAGACCAATGACATCAAGGGCACTGATACCAACAATGTCTCATGGAGGGTGAACGGCAGGATGATAACAATAAGCAATGCCAACGGCAAAAGCATCAC
>JALFPC010000078.1 GCA_022782305.1 Prevotella sp.
ATACGTTACACAGCTCATCACCACCGACAAGAATGCAGACCCAAAGAAATATGCCATTGCACTGTCTGACCGCTATGGCAAGATGGAAGATAGCAACGACCGCGTGGTAAACCAGCTCATCGTAAAAGATGTATTAACCAAGGTAAAAAATGGAGGTACCAACCAGTTGCAGATGGGTCTTACAGAACTCAAGCCCGGTAGCGTGTGGAACACCATGCCTGCACATACTCATACCCGCCGTATGGAGGCTTACTTCTATTTCAACGTACCTGAGGGCAATGCTATATGCCACCTCATGGGCGAACCTCAGCAGGAGCGTCTTGTATGGTTGCACAACGAGCAGGCCATCACCTCTCCAGAGTGGTCTATACATGCTGCCGCAGGCACCAGCAATTATATGTTTATATGGGGCATGGGCGGTGAAAACCTCAAATACTCAGACAAAGACAATATCGAGTATACAGACATGAGATAATCATGTCATTGACATATAAAGAAAGAGATGTACCTCACGGTGCATCTCTTTCTTTTTTATCATCCTAAAACAATCATTATGTTTTCCATTACCAATAGTTCATCATTGTTCTAATTATTCTAATCCACTATTTTACTATATCAAAAATAAACCTTTATTATTAACAATCAAAACAAACATTCTTATGCAATAGCCATTATCATAGATTCTTGAGGAACTGGGCCTCGATGATTTTGAGAGAATGGCTACCCTTCTGCACTTTCTCATCGTTGCTCTTGTCCATCTCCTTTACTGCACCAAAGGCATCGCGGGTGGTGCTGTAGCCAATCATCCTGATGGTGAAGGTGTCGCACTCTGGAGCGTTTTTCAGTGGGATATGGATGTATGACAGTGACTTTGGTGTCCATCCCTCCCATACCTTGGTATCACCTGCATATATGGCTATGGGATATGTGGTCTGCCTGAATGCCTTCATCTTTAGGCATATCTCGTCCACTTGTGTCTTCTCTGCCAGGGTGAATGTTATCCATGCCTCGTTGATGTCGTTGCGGCTCTCCCAGGCAGATAGTTCATTGCCGTCGTAGCACAATGCAGCATCATTGCCGTTGCCTGCCTTGGCATCTGCAATCTGGATATCTCTGCGCCATGGTTTGAATGATGGGGTAGAGGGAGTCTCTCCTCTGTCGAGTCGGCATGGCAGTCCGTCAGCAGGCATATACTTGCTTAGTCCTCCTATGGTTTCTATTGAGTTGGTGCTAAGTGTGACTGTGGCTTTAGGCAAACCCTCTGCGCTCACGTGCAGAGTCACGTCGCCAGCCTTGGTGGTGGAGCGGAGCATCACTCTGGTCACACCACATTCGGCTCTGAGTGTGTCCATAAAGGCGTGGTTGTCTTTGCCTTTTGATATACCTCCAAGCCATTCGCCCTCGCCTTTGGTTTTGAATTTGAGCATGTGGTTGGCCAGTGGGCAGCGCTGTCCGTTGGCGTCAACGATGTCTACTTGCACGAGGGCCACGTCATGTCCGTCTGCCTTCCATCCTGTAGGGTTGCAGATGGGTGTGAGCATGATATGGTGTGGCTGGCCTGCTGTGGTCAGCGTGTCTGCTGACAAAACCTTCCCTTTGTTGTCTATGCCGAGAGCGGTGAGGGTGTTGCCCTTGTATACGAGGTTGCGGTAGATATTGAGGAATCTGAATTTTCTCTCTGTGGGTGCAATGCGCTTACCGTTGTGCACTATCACCGTGCTGTCAGCATTTGATACCACATAAACAGTTGGTATGGTGTCGCCCATGGAATAGTTCCAGTGGCCCACTATATGGGTGCGTGGCTTGAGGTCGTCAACCCATCCGTCCCACATCACTTGGTGTGCATAGAATGCATCTTTCTCTATTCTCATCGGGTCTACCACACCGCTTACGCGGTAGTTGTCGGCAGAGCGTCCGTGGGTTTGTGTGTCACTGAATATGATCTTCACACCGCCCGAGTTCACCTTGGTGCCGCTACCTGGGCGCTCCAACCAGTAGTCGTACCAGCGCTCCACGAGTTCACGCACAAATTCATCATTGTTATGGTTGTAGGCATTGGCTGGAGCATTGCGGTAGAGAGGTCCGTCGCCTTCCTTATGATAAGGATAGCTCCATGAGTTCCAATACCATCTCAGTGCCTCATCTCGGCAGTATTCCATCATCCACATAGGTTTATTGTCGCTCTTGTTCACATAGAGCATCTCTCCACCGTATTCGGCCTCGGGGCGGTCGAGCATCTCGCGGCTGCCAATAGCTCTGCCGCCATTGGGGTCGTAGAGGTCTCTGATGGCTTTCATCGATACCATGTGCTCTGCCGATATCTTTTGGTTGCCACATTCATAGAAGAGTATGCTGGGGTTATTACGGAAATAGATGATGGCATCCCTCATCACTTCCTCTCGCTGCTCCCAGCGTCTGCCATCCACATCTTTTTCAGCATCGCCGGCAGGCATGGCCTGGATGAGTCCCACGCGGTCGCACGATTCCACATCCTGCTTCCATGGAGCCACATGCATCCATCTCACCACGTTGCCACCGCTTTTCACCATCAGATCGTTGGAATAGTCGCTCAGCCATGCAGGCACCGACATGCCCACTCCGGGCCATTCGTTGCTGGTGCGCTGTGCATAGCCATGCACCATCATCACCCTGTCGTTGAGATAAACCATTCCATTCTTGAATGCTGTCTTGCGAAATCCTGTTGTGGTGGTCACCACATCATCGCCCACGGTGGTGTTTACTTTATATAGATATCCGTAGCCCCAACTCCAGAAACGTATGCCGTGGGCTCTGCTCTCTGCCTTTAGTATGGCTGAGGTGTGAGCTTTTATTGTTATCTCCTTGCCTGCGAATGAGCATACCTTGCGTCCTTCGTTGTCGGCAACGTCTACTATAAGTCGGCGCTTCACATCGCTATCGGTTTCATTCCTCACCTCGCTTTCCACGCAGATGGTCACCTGTTTGTTGGCAATATCATAATCTTTGCCATACACGTATGTACCGGTGGTTTTCAGATTGCTCCATAGCGGCAGGGTCTGATATACGTTGTCCATCACGTGCAGCCACACGTTTTTGGGCAGACCGCCATAGTTGGCATTGAAATTATTGTTGTTCCATTGCCACATCGAGCCAGTGCTACGCTCTTTGTATTTCCATGAGTTGTCGGTGATTACCTTGATGGTGTTTTTGCCGTTATAAATAATATATGGTGTAATATCGAAACCGAAAGCCATAACACCATTCTCGTTGAGGCCCACAGTTTTGCCGTTTATGAATACCTCTGCGGCCTGGCGTGCGCCCTCAAACTCTATGAAAATCTTTTTGCCTTGTGCCGAGGCAGGCAGAGCGAAGGTTTTGGTATAGGTCACCAGAGAGTCTCTCATCTCTTTTATTCCTACTTTATAAGAGTCTTTTTCATTCCATGCATGTGGCAGGGTAACAGTTTTCTTCTGTTTGCCAATAGTCCAATTGGAATTGAAGTTGTAGGTTTCTCTGGCCTTGAGTGTTATTGCTCCCAATGCCAAGGCGGTAGTCAAAAGTAGTTTAATAGATATTCCCATGTTTTCTTTTGTTTGTTGCTATAATTGCTTTCCGTTTGCAAAGATAGCACGAAACAAAGAAAAAAACATGGGAATATCGTACGAATGCTATGACAATAGTACTATTTTGATTGTCAAGTTGTATTGTTCAGATGCTAATTTACTTTATTATCACCTTTCGTGTAGTTATTCCTTCGTTGGTTTTCATCCTGACCATATAGGTGCCAGCTGGCAGGTGGGAGGTGCTGTCCACCTTGCGTCCCGAGGCATCATAAACGGCTATCACCTCATTGTTGTTGCCCGTAGCTTTATTATCGTTGCTGATTTCGATGATAGCTGTGGGGTCTACGCAGTTTACGGTGATGGTGTCGTAGGCAATGGAGTTGTCTGCGACATTCTTTCCGCCTTTGATGATTAATGTATATGTGCCCACCATCTCTGGTTTGCCCGATACGGTGTAGTGTTTTGTACTGCTAGTTCTGGTGAATTTAAATCCTGTTGGCATTATTTTCTTTTCTGTGCCGTTGGGGTCGATAGTTTTGGCTACTGATGGTAGGCCGCAGTATTTGTATTCGCATACCACTGTCACCATAGAGTCGCCCAAAGCCACTGTCTGTGTCTTTTCGCCCTCGCCCACATTAATAAACTGTGTTTTGAAACGGTCGCTGAGATAGTAGCCCAGGTGAGGTGGTTGGTTGTATGCCACGTTTTGCCATGCCATTCCCATTCTATATATATGGTCGTGTGGCAGTGTGGGCACAGCCAGTTCTGTTGGCACATTTGATGAGAAGATGTTGAGTTGATTTCGTGTGCTTCCATTCCAGAGGATTAGTTCCTCGCGCCAGTCGCCAAGGATGTCGCCCATGAAGTTAGGTGTGTTTTTGGTGCCGTTGCATGTGGATGAATTGCCGAGATCGGCGAAATTAGACCCTGTGGTAGGCTTGATGGTAGTGAGCGAACCGTTATTGTATTTTGTTAGGCTGTTGCCATCGAGTATTTCGTCGAGAGGGTCGTCATCCCAATACATTCTGAAGTTGATGCTCGGATTCTTTGTGCATGCCACCTCGCCGGTAGTGGCACTGCGTGGACTTCTGTCGTTTGCTGACCAAAACTCAAAGCCTCTTGTGTCGGGCACTATATCGCCGCTCATGCCTCGTCCGTTGTCGCTGCTACCGGTGGAGTTCAGCAGTATCTCTCCTGTGGCCGCATCGTGCACATCCCATCCGTATCCAACATTTTTATCCTCATGCACCTGGAAAACCTCCAGACCGGGACGGTCGGGTATGAGGTCGCTGAAATGGATGGCGTCGCCATGGCCATAGCCAGTGGCATAGAGCAGGCTACCGTCGTTGTTGATGGCGCATGAGCCCCATATTATCTCGTCGCATCCGTCGCCGTCCACATCACCACACGATAGGTTATGGTTGCCGTTGCCGTATGCTGTCTTGCTTGAAGACAAGTTGGCGGTATTCTTGGAATAAGTCTTTGATGAAATCTTGGCGAGTGTAGGACCATATACTGTGGCCACGGTAGATGATGTGGATGCATGGAGCCATTTGGTCTTGAGTTGGCTTCCATCGAAGTCTACGGCCCAGAGGTAAGCCCTTGTATAATAGCCTCTTGCCATCACAGCGCTTGGTTTCTGCTCTGGTCCGTCGAGATATGCCACTGTGGCCAGATAGCGCTCTGAGCGGTTGGCATAGTTGTCGCCCCAGAATCCTTTGTCGCTTGGGTATGCGCCTGTTTTGTTGAAGTCGCCAGCTCTGTTGGGGTTATACCAGATGGTATGTATGGCCTTGCCAGTGAGTCCTTCAAACACGGTCAGATATTCCGGTCCGTTCATGATACGTCCATTGTCGTCTCTGTATTCCAATGAGTTGGAATGCTGTAGGATAGTATTATCGGTGGCTGCTTTGTTTACATACTGTCCAGCACCATCTTTGCTTCCTGGAGCGGTCTTGCATATCAGTTCTGCCTTGCCATCCTTGTCGAAATCATATACGAGGAACTGGGTATAATGGGCACCGGCACGTATGTTCACTCCCAAGTCTATGCGCCATAGTTTGGTGCCATCGAGTTTATAGCAGTCGAGATACACGTTACCTGTCTTGCCCGGCTGTGAATTGTCTTTGGAATTGCTGGGGTCCCACTTGAGTATTATCTCATATTCGCCGTCGCCGTCCACATCGCCCACGCTGGCATCAGAGGGACTATATGTATAGTCGCTGCCGTCGGCGGGCAGATCCAACTGCACGGTTTTATATACATTGCTCCATGAGGTCACCTCCTCAGAGGTGTCCACAGTCTCTCCGTTCACTTTGGCCACAATCTGATATTTTGCGTCCTTGGTGCCGAAATCGTCTTGGTAATTAGTTTTGTCTTTGATGCCTGAGGCTATCACAGTTCCATCGCGCACGATGTCGAAGGTTATGTTGTCGGCATCTGTGCCAAGGAGTCGCCAACTGATATGTCTGCCAGCGCCCGACTGTGAAGGTAGCACTACCAGTCCCCTGTTGAGTTTTTCCATTTGGTTCACAGGGGTGTTCTGTGCATGTGCATTGCCATTACCCATCAGCAATGCCATAGTCAGTGGTATCACAAATAGTCTTTTCATATAGTTTTTTGATTTATTGATTAGCGAAAGTTGAGTGATAAGGTTTCTTTTCCGCTGCAAATATACATGTTTTTTTGTAATAATCCAAACGATTTGAGTGTTTATATTGACAGTTTTTTATTTTTTTATGCTAAAACCTGCAGACGTCGGCAAATTATAGACATATCTGCATGGAAA
>JALFPC010000007.1 GCA_022782305.1 Prevotella sp.
ACTGAACGCCATTATGCGGATACTTGAGCGGAAGTTCCTGTCGGAAGACAAGACCCCGGCCTTGCGAAATGTTGTTGGATTTGGAATGGGATCCAACTCCATTGATGTTGCGCTCCGTTGGAACACGAAGGAGAAGCAGCAGGAGTTTCGTAGGCAGATTTACAACTCGCCCGCCATCAGGTTTGAGGGCAAGTTGGACCCTATCATTGACAACAGGGAAGGCGTGAGCACCTACCAAGGCATCTCCCTCAAGGCGGAGAAGCCTTCCTATCCATTGGGCACCACGGAGATCAGATTCACGATTACCAACCATAGTGGCGAAGAATTTGTGTATGGCGATGCCTATAGCATCACGGCCCAAGGAGCGGATGGCAATTGGATTGTTGTGCCCACCGATTGCTCGTTCACGGCCATCGGTCATGTTTTAAGCGATGGTCAAAGCGGCACCATCACGGCCCATCTTTTTCCCGATATTCTTCCAAACAATCCTGGCGTCTATCGCTTCTTCTATGAAGAAAACATAGATGGCAATAAGGTGCTGCTTATGGCAACCTTTGAGTTGAAGTAAATAAAAAGAATTGTTGCTTATGAAAATACTCTTCAGTTTATTGGCATTTTGTTTATTTGCCTCATGCGTCCATTCCCAAGAGGCGGTGGACACGGTAAGTGTGCGTGGGTCATAGGGACACTCAGCAACAGCTTTGTGCTGCGCCAAAAGGATTTCCAGTTGCTCGATGAGGAAAAGCGTGCCCGCGAAGCTGAATAAGCGAGAAAAAACAACCAAAAAGATGTGCCTGGCTCGTTTCTGCTGTTTTGAAACGAACCAGGCACAATGAGGATGATATATCAGGGCAAATATTACTTCACAATGATTTTGCTTGTCTTGGAACCGCACTTCTGGATGTAGCATCCGGGACGAAGGTCGCGTGCAGACATCTTGTTGCCACTCAGGTCGTACCAGGTTGTCGCGGCATCAACGACACGCTCGGTAGAAGAAATGCCATTGGAGCCAGATTCAACGATTGATATGGTCATATTCACAACATCAACCTTTACATCATATTTTCCGGCCTTTGAGATGTTCCACTTGTTGTCATCACCACCAAACACCATCTTTGTATCGTCTGCTGTGTCACGGAGATAGAATGTCTGTCCATAACCGGTCTGGTTGTTTACCGCAACTTTCATTTCACCCACAACAAGGTCAGCTGTGGCTGTGAACACGGTGGGATTGTCGGCCAAGGGAGAAAGCATAGTGCCCTCACTGATGCCCCAACCTCCGGGTGTGGCAGAGCCGATAAGCCAAAGAGCGGTGTGATTCAGAGGATTAGTCTGGTAAGCCGCTTTCTTGACAACGATAGTCTTCGCCACGAGGTCGCAAACGATATCATAGTTGGCCGTCTCGCTCACCTTAAACTGCTTGTCATTGGCATTCTCTTCAGATGAAACAAGCGCAGATGCCACATCCTCGGCGAGTGTGACATCTTCGTCACCGGCACGATATTCAAGATTTCCCCAATTTGTAGTAGTGAGAAACTTGAACGATCCGTTTTGTTTGAGATTGACTGTTGCCTTGAACACATCGGGGTTTTCCGCGGTGTTGAGCATCACCACACTGTTGTCGATAGACCAGCCGCCCCAGACAGCTTCTCCGACAATAAGCAGGCGGTCGGCGGCATTAGCGGTTAATACTGCGGCTGCAAGAGCCATACTGCAGAACATTTTTCGTAAAAAATTCTTTTTCATAATAATTTAATTTATAGGTTTTATACTAATGGCATATCCACCTCCAGGAGCAGCCTTGAGCTTAAGAATGCTTTTGTTGGTCACCTTACATTTGGAGATGGTGTATGCCTGTGGATTCTTCTTGTAGTCAGCATCCTTGGCGTCGGCATATATAGTGGCCTCATACTTCTTGCCCTTGTCGAGGAAATTGAGCTTGAGCACCGATTGATGCCCGTTCTCGCCAGCTGTGCAACCCATAAACCAGTTGTCGGTGCCTTTGGCCTTGCGGGCAATGGTGATATACTGTCCAGGCTCTGCCTCAAGATAACGGCTCTCGTCCCAGTCGATGGCCACATCCTTGATAAATTGGAAGGCATCCATATATTTCTCATAGTTCTCGGGAAGATCGGCAGCCATCTGCAACGGACTATACATCGTGACATAAAGAGCCAACTGACGGGCGAGTGTGGAATTGATGTGATGGTGCTTGCCTGGGTCAATCTTGTTCATGTCACCTTCGAGGATTCCCGGTGTGTAGTCCATCGGACCTCCCTGCAGACGGGTGAACGGAAGGACGGTTGTATGAAAAGCCTTGTTTCCTGCAAACGACTCATACTCAGTGCCGCGCGCCGACTCATTGCCGATGAGGTTGGGGTAGGTGCGGCACAATCCTGTGGGGCGCACTGCTTCATGGGCATTCACCATGATATGGTGCTTGGCGGCCTCGGTCACACAATACAGATAGTGGTTGTTCATCCATTGGCCGTAGTGATGTTCGCCACGCGGCAGGATATTGCCCACATATCCGCTCTTTACAGAGTTGTATCCATACTTGTCCATAAGATGGTATGCCGCTTCGAGATGACGCTCATAATTGCGCACCGACCCGGATGTCTCGTGATGCATCATCAGTCGCACACCTTTGGAATGGGCATAATCGTTGAGTGCCTTGATGTCAAAATCAGGATAGGGCGTCTGGAAGTCGAATACATAGTCCTTTTCATGACCAAACCAATCTTCCCATCCAATGTTCCAACCCTCTACAAGCACTTGTGAGAATCCGTGCTTTGCCGCAAAGTCGATATATTTTCTCACGTTTTCGTTGTTCGCCGGGTGATTGCCATGGGGCTTGCATTTGGAATAGTCGGTGGAGCCGATATGCACAGAGGGCAGGTCGTTGGTATATGACCATGCCTTGCCTCCGCCAATCATCTCCCACCACACACCGACATATTTCACTGGCTTGATCCATGATGTGTCGGTATATTTGCAAGGCTCGTTGAGGTTGAGGATGAGACGAGAGGCCAGTGCTTTCCGGGCATCGTCAACCACCATCACCGTGCGCCAAGGAGTGCTACAAGGTGTTTGGCAATGGGCCATGTTGCCCTGGGCATCGGGCGTGAGCTGAGAGCGAAACACCAGCTTCTTGTCGTCGAGGTCGAGGTGCATACAAGAATAATCCACAAGAGCAGCCTCATGAATGTTGATATACAAGCCCTCTGCTGTCTTCATCTGCAGTGATGTCTGCACACCTGTGGGCGAGAAGAAAGTCTGCGAGGCATTGTCGCACTTGGCAGCCTCCATCAGGCCGCGGATCTCCGACAGTTTCGACTCGGTATAGTCATATTCCTGTGTGTCATAGTCGCCGGGAATCCACCATGCAGTATGGTCGCCTGTCATGGCAAACTCCGTGTGCTCAGCCTTGACGGTGAAATAAGGCAGATACTGCTGTTGTGGAAACTCATAGCGAAAGCCCACGCCGTCGTCATATACACGGAAACGGAAATTCATGAAACGTCCGTTAGAAGGCTTTTCCAGTTCTACAAACAACTCGTTGTAATGGTTGCGAATGCTTTTCTCCTCACCCCACACCGGTTGCCATGTTTCATCAAATGAAGATGTGGTGGCATTGTTGATGCGAAACTTGTCCATCAATGAGTTTTCCTCATTGAGCTCCATGCCCAAACGGCTGGTCTTGACCACAGGAACGCCCTTATAGTCAATCTTATATGTGGGCACACCCTCGTCTGTCAGTGAAAAGCTCAACAGCAGGTTGCCGTCGGGTGATGCTACAGCATGTTGGGCTGTCTGTGAGGTGGCACTCATGGCCACCATTACACAGATTGTTGATATTATAAACCTATTGAATGTACGAATCATAACTAAACTTCATTGAATATTTGACATGTTTTATTTGGTTAACTTCACCACCTTGCATCCATGAGCAGGAATATTGGCGGTGATAGCCGCCGCCTTTCCCTCATCGGCATGCGCCCAAAGGTCGCGTACGTTCAACTCGCCACTGATGCCTATCTCAGAGAAATTGACTGACACGGTAGATGTGTTGTCGCTGCGGTTGAACAAGGCGAGGACATAGTCGCCATTAGACATCTGTCCATACCATATCTCGTTCTTCTTGTTGCCGAGTTTGTCGCTAAGCGGTTTGCCTACAAATCCGTCGCGATTGAGCGCAAGCAATTCGTCGTTGGTATAGTACTTGGCATTGTCACCGATTGTGCAATATTGGTCGGCTGCCGCCACAGGGCCTCCGGCAATGAGTTGGAGTGATATTTCCGTCTGCTTCTCTGCCTCAGAGTCAAATTTGTTGAGTCGGATGAAGTCGCCATCAAGAATCACCTTGTTACGTCCGGAGATATGCGACCAATAGGTAAAGCCGTCAAACTGGTTGTTGCAGTTGGGCCAGTTGGCGTAAGACTTGCCCTTGTCCTGCGCAGAACAGTGCCACCAGCCACCGCCGCCGGTATCACAAACGATGCGCACCATATTGCCATAGCGAGCCTCCAACTCGGCATCATTATACATGTGTGGCATGACAAGCGAAGTGAAAATGCCATACTTCTTTGCCGACTCTGCAATGTAAGCCAAGGCACGGGCATAGTTCTCACGGCCATAGCCACGTCCTACGATACCAATACCGCGGTCCTTGCCGTCCTCATACCAAGAGAGGAAGTCCATACGGATGAAGTCCACACCCAGTTCCTTGTAATGCTTGAAGAATCCGTCGATATATTCCTTGCAACCAGGATTCTCGGCCACAGCCCAGTGGAACCACTTGTCTTCGGTGCCAGGGTTTTGCACAGCAGTCTTCCCGTTGTAATACAAGTTGGCAAAGGTATAGTCTGTTCCCTCAATCCTTGTTTCACGCGGACCGTGAATCCACAGCGGGTTGTCATATACACCCAGTTTGAGCCCCTTGGCCTTGCACTTGGCCACGAGGTCTTTCAACGAAATAGAGCCATACTGGGTCATGTATCCCGAAGCGTCTGTTGACAACATGGCGATAAATCCATCGGTGCAGATCATGTCATAGCCATGGGGCTTGAGTTCTGTAGCCACGAAATCGATGATTTTGTCCCACTCATCGGGAGAGATGTCGATGGTCGTCTCCCCTTGGCGCTCCTTCTCGTAGCAATATTCATATACGCTCCAATACAGAGGAGCCTTCACATTCTCGTGAATGCCTTCCACCACAGGCAAGTCGGGCAATTCATACTTTGGTGGATATTTCATCTCCACGTCATCCTTGCATGAGGCAAACAATGATGCTGCCGCAAGGCATAATGTCATTAGTGTCATATTTTTCATTGTCATTGTCGTTTGGATAAATTATTTTTTCGTCACAGCTATGGTATAGTCTTTGAGATTGAAGGTGATGCGATATGTACCACTCTCTGTCACCTTCCATTTGTTGTCGGGGTCACCAGCGTAGAACAAGAAGTCGGGTGCAGCAACGCCTGCCGATGAAATCTCGGTATTGGCCACTAACGGGTGAAGGAACGGGCAAGAAAATGTTCCATCCCGAACAAGGCAAGCCTTCATCTCTCCAGGCACAAGTTCTCCCTCCCATGTGAATACATATTTGTCATTGGCATCACGGGTGAATGGAGATGCAGAGTCCATCGACCAGCCGCCAGGTGTGGCATCACCGATCATGAAGAGCGTCTCGGTCTCGATGGGGTCTTTCTTCACTTCAATTTCGCTGACGAACACGGCATTGATTGTCCAATGCTCAAGGTCAAAACTGATGCGATATACGCCATTCTCTTCCACCCTCCATTTGTTGTCGGGTCCGGTGGTGAAGACAAAATCGCCGCTTTCCACGCCACTCTTGTTGATTTTGCAGTCGGCAGAGACGGGACGGATGAACGGCACATCCCAACTGCCTTTTTCCAGACAAGCCTTCATCTCTCCGGCTTTCAGTTCACCTTCATATTCGAAGACATACTTTGACTTCTTCACCAGTTTCGTAGGGTTGTTGTTGTCCCAACCATTAGGAGTGGCATCGCCCAGCATATATACCGTCTCAGCCTCAAGCGGTTCAATCACAGGGGCGTCGTTCTCACCAATAAACTCTGTTGACATGGTCCAGTTGCGCAGGTCAAAAGTGAGTCGATATTTTCCGGCGTAAGTCACGCGCCATTTATTGTCGGGGTCACCGGCGTGCATGATGAATTTCTGTGCCGTGATATTGGTCTTGGATATTTCTGTGCCGTTGTTTTCGGGACGGATGAAAGGAGCGTCCCAACTGCCCGTTGTCAGGCAGAGCTTAATCTCACCGGCATAGAGCGAGCCTTCCCATGTGAAGATGAGGGCATCGTCGGCAGAAGCCTGTAGCGGAGTGGGATTGCCGATGTCCCATCCATTAGGAGTGGCATCGCCCACCATGTAGAGGGCTGATGTCTTGATGGGCAGGTCACCCTCGATGATTATCGGGTCTTTTTCTTCGTCGCAGCCTGTGATACACAATGCCATGAGCATTGCGGCAAGACCGGAAATGATATTTTTCAGTTTCATGATTGTATTCTTTTATTAATGTTATACTCCTTAATCATTATATCCCGGATTCTGTTTCAAAGCCCTGTTGGCGTTGAGGATAGGACGCATAATCGGGAATATCTCCGTGTGAGAATCGGCATCAGGGGTTTTGTCCCACCATGTGCCCGATGTAAACTTGCCAAAGCGGATGAGGTCGATGCGTCGGCGGCTCTCAGCAAAAAACTCCCGTCCCCATTCGTCAAGCATCTCATCCAAGTCGAGCAGGGCATTGCCCTCCGGGGCATAGAGCACCTCTTGGAGATTTTCTGCGGGATAGTAGCGGCGGCGCACTGTATTGAGCAGGCGTGCAGCCTCTGCCTTCTTGCCCTGGCGCAGTTTGCACTCTGCAAGAGAATAGATGACTTCGGGCAGGCGAATTTCCGTGTAGTCGCTCTCCATCTGGTGCAGGTCTTCATCAGAATAGAATGGATATTTGGCAAAGTGCCAGCCTGAGTTGTGGTCGCCGTCACGCAGCGTGCTTGTTGTGGCGGTCAGCCACTTGTTGGGGTCTAATCCCTGGAACTTGCCTACTGCATCGCGGATATACAGTTCGTAGTCTACTTCTGGTGCCTTGACTCTCTTGGTGGCTCCGTTTTCGTCCTTGTATTCAAGATAGCCATAGAGGAACATTCCCTCGCGGCGACTGTCGCCAAGATTGCGGTAGAGCTTCAGGCGCACGTCTCCTGGATATTTGCGGAACTTCTGCACCGTCATGCCCAACTGGTAGTCGAGCAGCTCGCCATTGGGGGCATAACTTGGAGAAGCGGCATACTTGGTGTTGTGGTCGCCGGCCTTGCACTTGGAGTCGTTGAAATAGTAACGTGCGCGAGCAGGCACCGTCCACCAATAAGTGTCGCCCTGATATTGCCAATAGGTGTAACCGGCATCGGCAGGGAAACCGAAGAGCACCTCGTCGCAGTTGTCGTTGTCCCAGTCGAAGGCAGCATCCCAGCGGTCGGCCACGGCATATTTGCCATATTCACCATTGACAATTTTCTGTGCTATTGCAGCACATTCATCATATTTCTCCTCGCCGATATACACTTTGGCATTGAGGTAGAGACGTACCAGAAGGGCTGCGGCACTGGCTTTTGTCCATTGGCCTTGTATTGAGGCATTTGTGCCCAGGCTCGATTTCTCGATGAGCATGGGTATTGTCTGTTGCAGTTCTGTCTCGATAAACTCGAATATTCTCTTCGGCTCAACCTGTGTCTCGGTGTTCTGCGACACATCATTGTAGCTCACGGCGAGAGGCACGTTGCGGAAAGCATCGAGCAGACGAATGTAGAACCAGGCACGCAGCACCCTGCACTGAGCTTTCAGGTTGTCAAATTCAGCCTGAGAAAAACCAAACTTTTCAGGAGAAATGGTGTTGAGGTCTTCTATCACATAGTTGGCCTGCATGATGCCCTGAAAGCATCCGTTCCATTCTGTCTGTGGGTCACCACCGTCTTCCACGTTCCACTCATGATTGTGCAGGCGGCGCCATTTGCCCCCGTCGTCCCACCAACCGTCGCGAGTGGGAGTGATGAGTTGGTCGGCAGACAGTTCGTTGAGCACATGTCGGCTCTGTATGCTCCAGAAAGCATGTTCAAATGGGCGGAAGGTGGCACGGACAACGTCCATCTTCGTGTTGTAGTAGTTTTGTGTGCCCACCTGGTCGTAAAGCGTCTCGTCGAGGTCGGTGCAACTCGTCATTGTGGCTGCACCCAGTGTCGCAGAGACTAAATATTTGAATATCTTCATGTCTTTATCAGAATTAATCGTTATTGGAAATCAATTTTCTCCCTGTTTTAGTTAGAAGTCAATTTGCATGCCCAGGATAAACTGGCGAGTGGAGGGGAAATAAGTTCGTGAGCCCTGACCGCCAGGGGTAAGACCGTTGACCTGGTAGGTTGACGGATCCACACCGCTGAACTTTGTCAATGTAAACACATTCTTCATTGTGCCATAGAGACGGATGCGCTCAATGAAACGGCAGTTTTCGGGCTTGAGGGTATATCCCAATGTCACCATGTCGAGCTTGAGATAATCGCCACGCTCAAGGAAATAGTCGCACACGACGGGGTTGGCTGTCGATGAAACCACAAAATTCTTAGCGTATGCCTTCTTCAGGCGATTGCCCGTAAAATTGCGTGTGCCATAATAGAAGTCGTGGATGTTGAAGAGGTCAAAACCGAATGCTCCACGGAAGAACAGCGAGAGGTCGAAATTCTTGTAGCGGAAGTTGTGGGTTGTTGACATGGTGAACTTGGGCATACCGTTGCCCACCACCGTGCGGTCGGCATCACTTGCCTGCGAGGCCCTGATGATGTCGCCGTCCTTGTCGTATACCAACCATTCGCCGTCGGCGGTATGGCCGGCATAACGCCACATGTAGAAATTACCGAGCGACTCGCCTTTCTGTATGCGCTGAAGGTTGTAGAACGGATAGGGGTCTTCTGTTCCGCATACGTCATAGTAGTCTTGACCCACAAATTCAGAGTTGCTGAAATCAACGAATTTGTTGCTCTGTGTCGTACCAACAAAGTTGATGTCGTAAGAGAAGTTCTTGGTGTTGACGGCACGGAAGTTAAGGTCAATCTCAACACCGGTGTTCTTCATCGTTCCAACATTGACAAATGTCTCGTCGAAGAGATAGGGAGGCACCGACACCTTATAGTTGCCGAGCAGATCTTGCTGACGACGGTTGAAATAGTTGACCGAACCATACAGACGGTTGTCGAAGAGTGAGAAGTCGATGCCCACGTTCCAGTTCTTGCCTTTTTCCCAACGCAGATTGGGATTGACATTCTTCGACGGGCCCCATACTTGGAAATACTTTCCATTATATAAATAGTATCCAAATCCGGTCATGGTGTTCAACGAGAGATAACTGCCGAAATCCTGATTGCCCGTTACACCGAAGTCAGCACGCAACTTGAGGTCGTTCACCCATTTCACTCCCTTCATGAATTTCTCGTCAGAAATGCGCCATCCGGCAGATACGGCGGGGAAGTTGCCCCATTTGTGATTTTCACCGAATTTCGAGGAACCCTCGTGGCGCATTGAGGCTGTGAACATATACTTGCCTGCAAAGTCATAGCTCACGCGACCGAAGAAGGCTATCAGTTTCGAGTCGTTCTGATAACTGCCCATACAGATTTCTCCTTCCTCCTTTGCGTATTCTCCCGATCCGAGGTTGTCGGCACCAAGTCCGTCGTTCGGGAAATCTTTGTTGTAGGCATCAAAACCCGAATAGTTGGAGTATTGATAAGAGTAGCCGGCCATAACCTTGACGTTGTGCTGGCCGAAACTTCCGCTGTAGTTGGTGAGCCACTCCATGATCTGTTGGCGCTCCTTGGAATAAGAACGACTCGCCTCTCCTTCACGTCCGTTGTTGATGGCTATGGTACTGGTAGAGGGACGGAACCATGTATTGTTGTTGCTGTATTGATGGTCGGCAAACATCAGTTGGGTGGTGAGGCGATGATTGCTCTTTCCTTCTTTGGCGAGCAATGGCAGGAGATTGAGTTTGACGGTGGCATCCCAATCGAGAAGTTTCGTGTCGGCATGGTCTTTCTCAAGTTTCTGTCGTTCCACGGGATTGGAGCCTACAACTTGTCCCATGAAATTATAATAGCGTGCCGGATTCTCAGGATCCATCATCGGTGTCGTGGGATTAGCCTCAATGGCATCCTTGAACACACTCCAGTCGGCATTGTCGCGGTATATGATACGTGGAGCCACATTGGCAGTGAAGGTGAAGAGCCCGCTCTTCGTGGTATGCATGATTGATGCACGCGCACCATATTCTTCACGTCCTGAGCGAAGGTCTATACCATGGGCGTCGCGATAGTCAGCACTGACACGGTAGTTGTTCTTGTCGTTTCCGCCACTGATGGTGAGGGTGTGCTGCATGGTGAAACCCGTGCGGCTCACAGCGTCAAGCCAATCAACATTGCCACCCAGGTCAACTCCTGTGTCACCCCATCCAAGACGCACGTCACGATAGTCTTGGGCGCTCATCATCTCGAGATCTTTCTTGATGACATCGAATGACACCATACCAGAATATGACGTGTGAACGGCTCCATCCTTGTTTCCCTTCTTGGTGGTCACCACAATGACACCATTAGAACCACGTGTTCCGTAGATCGCAGAAGCCGCACCGTCTTTAAGAATGTCAAACGAGGCGATGTCGTTGGGATTGATGTTCGTCAGATTGCCGCCAGGCACACCGTCGATGACAATCAGCGGACCAAGACCGGCCGAGCGCGAGGAAACACCACGTATCTGGATGCTTGCCTGGTTGTTGGGGTCGCCGGCACCGGTATTGGTAATGGATACACCTGGCACCTTGCCCTGAATCATCATAGAGGGGTCGAGCGAACTGACGGTCAGAAAGTCCTTTTCGCTCACATGCGAGATAGCAGAGGTAAGCTCCTTCTTGTCCATGGTGCCATAGCCTATGACCACCACCTCATCAAGAACGTCACTTCTCTCCTTCAAGGTCACATCAATCATCTTGCGGTTGCCAACCTTTTCGTTGGCAGTCTCAAAACCAATGTATGAGAATACCAAGGTGGATGAAGACGATGCTTCGATGGCATAATGGCCATCCATGTCTGTGACGGTGCCCTGACCAGTCTTGTCAACCCTTACGCTGACGCCTATCAAGGGCTCTCCGCCCGAATCTTTCACCGTACCGGTTATCTTTTTCTGCTGGGCTGATGCAGTCGTCGTGACACACACCAAGAGTACCATCATAAGAAACCGATACATTACATCCTTTGTCGTTAATAGTTTCATCATGTTATTTATAATTTTAGGTAAATCGTTTCTGAATTCGCTACAAAGATAAACACTTTTTCAATTACTTGTTCTTATAAGTACTCATCAAGTACATTCAGATGTTCTTGATAATTTGTTATTTCATTGATATTCAATACTATATAAGATATGTATATATGGGGTAAGTACATTCATATATTAGTGTAAAAATACGAATTATACGATTAATTAACATATTTTGTACATGTTTCGGCACTCATCGTAAGGTCTTTTTGATTATTTATTAGTACATTTGCAAAAAAATATGGTTTGTTCGAAATATAGGGTGACGTTTTTTAGAATATAAAGGATGTTATTCTTGAAGTGAGTAAGATATGTCGGATGAATCAAAAAATAAATAACACCAATTGCAACGAATGCTATGCTACAGATAGATGTGAAAAAAACAATTTTGCTGGTTGTTGTGATATGTTTGCACAACGCATTTGCCTCTGCCAAGAACTCTGTATGGCTTGAAAAACTCGACAGCATACTTGCCGTAAGCGAGGATATTGTGGCAGAAAAGAACAATAAGATTGCCATGCTAAAGCAAATGGCTGCTAAAGAAACCAACACGTCATTGCTCTTGAAAAGATACTGGGAACTCAGCGAAGAGTATTATGTCTTCAAATTCGACTCTGCCAAGATATATGTGGAAAAAGGACTGGCCTTGGCCAGGAAAACCAACAATCGGCGCTATGTAGTGGCCAATTCCATCATGTTGGCCAAGCTGCTTGCCATTGGTGGACTTTACAGCGAGGCCATCAGCAACCTCAGCAAAATCAACCCCGAAAGCCTTGAGCCAGACTTGTTTTTCGACTACCATATAGCATACTTTACCATCTATTCTTACTGGGCGGATTATTGCAACGACAATACTTATTCTCCTATTTACAAGGAGAAATCCAACGCTTGTCTGAAGAAGGCGGTTGACTATATTGACAAAAACAGCGAGGCATACGACTACTATATGGGTGAATACCATGTCTATGTGGATAAAGACGACAACAAAGCCCTGAAACATTATTTCAAAACACTGGAAAAAAACGGTATGACCTCAAGGTATTATGCCATGGCCTCATTTGCCATAGCCAACAACTATAGTGCACACAACGATATGGAAAAATATGAGGAATACCTCGTCAAGGCCAGTATATGCGACATTCTCTGTTGCACCAAGGAAAACCTTGCCCTTCAATATCTTGCCACACACCTTTTCAAGCAAGACGACGAGAACATCGAGAGAGCCAGGATTTATATCAACTTCGCCATGGACGATGCCAAAACATACAACAACCGCCTGAGAATACTCGAGATTTCACAGAAACTGCCTGTAATCGTCTCAACATACCACAAAATGGTAACTACCCAAAACACATTCCTCAGATATGCTGTATGGGGTATTTCACTGCTCGTTGTGACCATGCTCATACTGTTGTATTTCTTCTTCAGACAGAATAAACTGTTGTCGAAAAGAAGACAAGAATTGCATAAAAGCAACAATCTGCTGAAGGAAACCAACGAGAGACTGAACCGTGCCAATGAACAATTGCTCGACACCAACCGAAAACGAGAGGGGCTTGCCAAACTGTATATTGACCTTTGTGCCAAATACATCGACAGAATAGCCAAATTCCAGATGATGGTACAAAGAAAAATCAAGGCAAACCAAATCAATGACCTTCTGAGCCATATTTCCTCGTCGAGAGTCAACCAGGAGGATGCTGCCACTTTCATGAAACGATTCGACGAGGCGTTCCTGAATCTATATCCTTCGTTTGTCACGGAATTCAACACGCTGTTGAAAGAGGATGAGCAGATTGTCATCAAACAATCGAATACCCTGACCACGGAACTGCGTATTTTTGCCCTCATACGTTTGGGAGTAAAGGAGAGTTCGGAAATAGCCGCCTTGCTCTATTATACTCCGCGCACTATCTACAACTATCGCTCTGCCTTCAAGAACAAAGCCATCGACCGCGAGTCGTTTGAGCAGCGGGTGTGCATGCTTTGCACGGTCATCAACGACAAATCGGTGATGCAGTCGTCGAGCCCGGCGTCCAGTTAACCACCATAACTGGCTAAAAATGGTTTCATCAGAAATATGGAGTGACGCTTTCTATATGGCCACACCGAAATCATTCTTTATTTCTTCCATCACAAATGTCGACTCAAGTGAACCAAGCATGGGCAACTGACCCAACACGTTGAGCACAAAACTCTGATAGTATTTCATGTCAGGTGCATGCACTTTGAGCAGATAGTCAAAACGCCCCGATATATTATAACACTCTGTAACCTCTGCTATCTCCTTGATGGTATCGCAAAACTCCTTTGCTACCTGCTTGTTTAGTGGCGACAATTTAACACTACAAAAGACAATGAATCCTTTGTGGATCTTCTCCGCATCCAGAATGGTAACATATCGCCTGATAAATCCCTCTCGTTCCATGCGCTTGATGCGTTCATATACTGGTGTGCTGCTCAGGTTTACCTCACGAGATATCTCCTTTATGGTGAGGCGAGCATCCTGCTGCAGGCATCTCAGAATAGAAATGTCTACACTGTCGAGCGACTCAATAATCTGCTTATTTCCCATAATTATTGCCTTGTTATTAGAAAATTATTCTATATCAGCTGCAAAGATAGTGATTATTTCTAAAGTTACAAAGTTTTCTTGGAAAATAACACTTTTGTATATTACCTTTGCATCAGAAACAAAAAAACAAAGTATTAATAAATAAATTATAGAAAGGAACACAACTATGGCAAACAACAATTACCATCTCGAGACACTCGCACTCCATGTAGGACAAGAGCAGGCTGATCCAACCACAGACTCACGCGCTGTGCCAATATACCAAACTACATCGTATGTATTCCACAACTCACAGCACGCTGCCGATCGTTTCGGATTGAGAGATGCTGGCAATATCTATGGTCGTCTGACCAATTCCACTCAGGGTGTGTTTGAAGAAAGAGTGGCAGCCCTCGAAGGCGGAGTGGCAGGCTTGGCAGTTGCTTCTGGTGCCGCCGCCATCACCTATGCCCTGCAAAACGTATTGCAGAATGGCGACCATATAGTTGCTGCAAACAATCTCTATGGTGGCAGTTATAACCTTATTACCCACACTCTCAGCACACAGGGTGTAGACTATACCATCGTTGACTTTGCTGACCTCGAGGCAGTGGAAAAGGCCATACGTCCTAACACTAAGGTTGTGTTTGGTGAAACCCTCGGCAATCCCAATTCTGATGTTACAGACCTAAAGGCAATAGCCGATATAGCCCATCGTCATAACACCCTTTTCATCGTTGACAATACCTTTGCTCCCATCCTCGTTCGTCCTATCGAATATGGTGCAGACATAGTGGTACATTCAGCCACCAAGTTCATCGGTGGTCATGGTAGTTCGCTCGGTGGAGTCATCGTGGATGCCGGTCGCTTTGATTTCAAGGCAAATGCCGACAAGTATCCAACCATTGCAAAGCCAGACCCCTCATACCATGGTGCAGTCTTTGCCGATGTGGTTGGTCCTGCCGCTTTTGTCACCAGGATAAGGGCCGTCTTGCTGCGCGACACTGGTGCCACCATCTCTCCATTCAATGCATGGATATTGCTCCAGGGCGTGGAAACACTACCTCTGCGCATAGAGCGCCATGTGGAAAATGCTCTCAAGGTGGTAGAATATCTTGCTGCCCATCCCAAAGTGGCCAAGGTCAACCATCCGTCGCTCCCCACTCATCCTACCCACGCTCTCTATAGCAACTATTTCCCAAATGGAGGCGGTAGTATCTTCACATTTGAAATCAAGGGAGGCGAAAAAGAGGCATGGGCATTTATTGACAATCTCAAGATCTTCTCCTTGCTGGCCAATGTTGCCGACGTCAAATCATTAGCCATACATCCATATACAACAACACACTCTCAACTAACACAAGAAGAACTGGCTCAGCAGAATATCACTCCTGCCACTATACGACTATCTATAGGTGTGGAGCACATAGATGATATAATTGCTGATATTGACCAAGCATTAGAGAAGGTATAGTAAGTTTCTTATCAAAGTTGGAGGTGCGGCAAATAGCCGCACCTCTGTGCTAAATGACAGTAATGTCTTTGCACCTCAATAGTAATTTCTTTACACCTCAATAGTAATGTCTTTGCACTTTAAATAGTAAACCGGATGTATGTTCGGTCATCAAATGAGACGTTGCCAGTCAATAATCCTTTTGTGGCCTTGTATGAATTAATGCAAAGGGGGTCATCTGCCAATTGTTTACACAGTGCCTGCTCTGATTCTTCAAGGGTGGGGCGGAGGAAAGGGTAGCCATCAGAGGCCAGAACAATAGTCCATGGACGGAAGTCGAGAGTGATAACACGTGTATGAGCCATGGGAATAGGAAAGCCGTCTACTACTGAATAGGTCTTATTCTGCCCTTGCATGCTCTCAATGAGTTGGGGGATGATGGCTTTACGGGAGATATCTTCTTTCATCAGGCTCTCCAGTGTTTCACTACCATCAGATAATAGTCTATGAGCCTCCAACGACCTAAGGTTGGCAATGTCCGCCTCCATGGGTTTGGGATTATCATACAATTCATCGTTTACGAGGCACTGGCAGTCGCCAATCATCCAAATCTGTCGCTGTAATCTACTGTAAACCACCACGCTGGCCGTTAACCTGTCTTCTGGATGCTCAGCCAGATGCTGCCACTGGCTTTTTTTGTAATGCTTTATCACAGCCTGCGACACACCCTTGGCAAACTGTTCGAAGGTGAGTGTCTTGGGTGCCCGGTGCAAATATCTGCTGATGATGTGAGCGCAATAGGCACCATTGGAATACCATAATGAATACCTCTTTTTGCTCTTGCTCGTGCTGCCGTCTATCACCGCAATGAAGTTGTCAGTAATCACTATTGCGTCTTCCATGGCTCTTTTTTTGCCCTTTGCCACGCACGCCTTTTCTATTATTTTCATGTCTGTTGTCTGATTTCCCAAAAGAATTATCTTTCCTATTATTACCTCTCGAAGAATTGTTGCTTCTTGAAGAATTATTGCCTCTTGAAGAATTATTACCTCTTGAAGAATTATTACCTCTTGGTGTGGAATTATCTCTTGCTACAGGATTGTTTCCGCAGAGTTCTGCAATGAGGTCTTTACGTCCTATTCTCCTTAGAGACTGTATGATACTTCGTTGCTCCTCTAACTTATACCAGAAGAAGTATTGTCGTTGTGCCAGTTTCTCATCGCGTGTTTTTGCCGAGAATACGGGTTGCAAAGTATAGGGATGCAAGCCTGTATACCATGTTTCTGTGCTTATGGTCATAGGAGTTGGCGTGAAATCCTGCACCTGTTCGAGTTGGAAGTCGAGTCGTTTTGTTTTCACTGCCAGTTCGGCCATGTCTGCTTCTGTGCATCCTGGGTGGCTTGAAATAAAATATGGTATGATCTGTTGTTTTAGTCCCTCTTCTTGGTTTATTCGGTCGAAGATGCGCTTAAATTCTATGAACTGCTCGAATTCCGGTTTGCGCATCAGGTCGAGCACTGTTTGCGACGTATGTTCGGGAGCCACCTTGAGTCGTCCGCTCACGTGGTTAATTATCAGTTCGCGTGTATATTCCTTTGTTGCGCGGTTGGTTTTTTCATCATCTGTTTGGTGCAGTAGCAGATCGTATCGAACACCACTTCCAATGAAACTCTTTTTTATTTCTGGCAAGGCATCTACGGCTCTGTAGATATCGAGCAGTGCCGAATGGTCGGTATTGAGGTTAGGGCATATCTTTGGGTTTATGCAACTTGGTCTTTTGCATTTCTCGCAGATATTTTTGTTTTTGCCAGCCATACCATACATGTTTGCCGATGGTCCGCCGAGGTCTGAGAGATATCCTTTGAAGTCTGGCATGCGTGTTACTGCCTTTACTTCTTTCAATATGCTCTCCTTTGACCTACTGGAGATGAATTTGCCTTGATGAGCGGATATGGTGCAGAAGGCGCATCCGCCGAAGCATCCCCGGTGTATGTTAACCGAGTGACGAATCATATCGTATGCAGGTATACGTTTGTTTTTGTATTTTGGATGCGGCAGACGAGTATATGGCAGGTCGAAACTTGCATCCAGTTCCTCTGTGGTCATGGGAGGGAATGGTGGGTTTACCACAGCAAACATTCCATCCACCTCCTGCAGCAGTCTTGCAGCGTGCATTCGGTTTGATTCCTCTTCTATGTGTCTGAAATTCTCTGCCTGACATCTTTTGTCTTGCAGGCATTGGTTATGGCTGTGCAGGATGATGTCAGAGGGTTGTATGCCATTGGGTATATCCTCTTTGTTTGCCAGGAATACTGTTTGCGGAATGTCTTTTATATCTCCGATGTGAGAGCCCATATCCATTTCCCTGCACAGTTGCAGTATAGGTTTTTCTCCCATGCCATAGATGAGCAGGTCTGCATTGCTATCGCAGAGTATGCATTTGCGCAGTTTGTCCTGCCAGTAGTCATAATGTGTTAGTCTGCGTAGAGAAGCCTCTATGCCACCAATCACCACGGGCACATCGGGATAGAGTTGCTTGAGGATATGAGTATAAACGATGGTTGGATATTCAGGTCGCATATCATGCCTTCCGTCAGGACTATAAGCATCTTCGGAGCGCAGTCGTTTGTTGGCTGTGTACTTGTTTACCATCGAGTCCATGCATCCTGGTGCAATGCCGAAGAAGAGTCGTGGCCTACCCAGTTTTTTGAAGTCGCGGTAGTCACCGTGCCAGTCGGGTTGCGGCACTATAGCCACTTTATATCCCGCCGCTTCAAGGGTGCGACCAATTACGGCCGCACCAAATGAAGGATGGTCTACGTATGCGTCGCCTGAAAAGAGAATGACATCGAGTTGTGTCCATCCTCTCAGTTCGAGTTCTTTCTTTGTTGTTGGTAGAAAATCTGTTAATTGCATATTATCAATTGAAGGGAGTTCCTTGGAATGAGCGTGTTGTCATGCCGAGATTATCATTACCCCTGTCTTTCCATTCGATATATAGCAATACAAGTTGCTGTAGTCCGAATGCTTTCATGTGTGCATGATAAATCACGTCAAGACAGAGATCGAGGAGGTCTTTGTCTCTGCCTGTTTCTGTTTCGAGTATAGATCTGATGTTTAGTCTTAGTTTGTCCATCACCTGTTCGTCCACATATCCGTTGCTATCGATAAGATCTCTAAACAGGCAGTATTTGTCTATAGTTTCGAGATGTTTGTCAGTGATATTGATGAATCTCGATGCCGATGAGTTAAGTTGTAGTTTGTACATAGTTTTAAATGTTTATTGGTTATGTTTATTAGTTATTGGTTTTGATTGTTATTTTTCGAGAAATCCGATTATTCCTTTCATTATGCTGTTTCTTACATGTTCTTCGGTGATACATTCAAAAGGTATAGCCATGACGATAGACTTATAGTCATTGCCATCGTAAGCCACCGATGCCTCGCTGTCGTCGGCATATCTCATCGCTGCAAAGGCTGAGCCTTGCGGTCTGATGATATCGGGATGCAACACGCAGTAGTGGTTAGGGTTGACATTATTATAGAATGTGAACTCGAGCGACAGTCCTCTGATGCTGTCGTTATGCGTTTCGGTCTTTCCACCGTAAGAGTATTTGAGTATATCGGCAGCGAAGATACTATCTTTGTGCATAATCATGTCGCTTCCTATGTGTGCACCGCTTACCATCAGTCGTCCTCCCCTTTGGGCATAGTCGGCAATAAGTGTTTGCATAGCAGGTGTTAGCACCCGTGTTCTGTTTACGCTATATCCATCGTCATACTGATCGCCGAGCAGTATATCGGCAATGTGTGCCCCATTGAGCGAAGTATCGCCATGTATGAGTGCATCGACCGAGCAACTGCCAAATGTGTAGTGTCCTGCCTTGTGTATGGCCTTGGCATGAGTATATACATAGTTGCGCGTGTTTCCAGCCACTATGCCCATTCCCTCCCATCCGATGGTAGCACCGAGTGTGAGTCCCATGTCTCGTGTCATGTCAAATCCCTTAGTTGTAGCAAAAGGTGAGGCAAGACGCGTAAATCCATTTACTATCAGTATGTTACGCTTTGCATGAGGATTATATTCTGCGCATAATACTTCTGTTGCAAAACTCTCACCGCCCTTATTTATGGCAGCCACCTTGAAACTGTGCACCACTCCTGGCAGCATCTTTATGCGTGCATTGGTATGTCGTGACACGGTGGTGCCATTATCGAAATCGCCATCTCCCAAGGCTGTATAGATAATATAGCCTGTTGGTTCGGCTGTAGGCTCCAGGTCGTCTGTTGTTGCAGCCCACGACAGGTTGGCATATCCATCATCATCCACGCTCACTGCAAATCTTTGAGGCGGCAGTGGTTGCACTGCGTATTTCTCTCCGTGTTGCGTTGTCATAAACTTGAGTATGGTTTTATACAGAGAGCGTGCGTATGTGAATTTGACTGTTGGGTCTTGCAATAGTCGCATGTCGGGGAAGTTTTGGTGCGAAGCCGTTTCAATTATGGCGCTGGGCACATCGGGTACACGTGTTTCTGAGTAGTTACGATCATAGATACCCCTGTTGTTCCATCTGCCGAATTTGGCTTTCATATCCTTGGTTACCCCATCAGTTAGCATTTGTGCCAGCGATTTTGACATCAGTCTCGACACGCCAGAGTTTAGTCGTCCATCGTTGAAGGAAGTGGTGCAGATACCGAGCGAGCCTATCAGCGACACACCATCACGAGTTACTCCTGCATCGCTATGCACGGCCAGAGATAATTCTATAGGCACCTTTAGTCCCTTTTTGCTTGGTACGAAACATGAGCCGCCAGCCATATAATTGGTCATCACCGACCGGGTGTTGATATCGTCTGAATAGTCATCATTGCCATTACGTCCGCCATACACGGAGTAGGGCATGCCTGCCCACTGTGCGTAATAGCGTGCAGCCTCCATACATCGTGGCATGTTGCTCACATCATCGCCTCGCCTGATGTTGCCCATACCACCGCCAAAGCGGATGGCATCAGAGGTAACCACGCTACGTTTCTTGCTACTGCGGTTGGTTACCTCCACGCGGTTATATTCATTGCTGCCTGAGTCAAAATCATACGTACCTATGTATACCCATGTGCCACCACCCATCTGCTGGTTCACTTTTATCTCGGTGCGTTCGCCCTTGTGATAAACGGTATAAGAGGCCTCGTCTGTGCTTCCCTCCACGGTCTGATAACTCACATACACTGCATATCTGCCAGCCTGTGGAAAGTGGGGTTGGTATGAGAGCAGACTATATGATTTGCGCTTTTTGGTGGTGCGGCACATTAATGTTGTGCCCGTCTTGAATGGGTTTTGTCCGTCGGCCAATGGAGTTGTGGGTTGCCTAAATCCTTCTGTGGGTGCTGTTTGCCATTCATGGTGTCCATTGATGGCTATAAAGCGAGTACCCTTTATCTTGTCGTCATTATCGATGATGATTTCATTTGTTTGGAAATCTCTTTCTCGTGGACTGAATACTACAGCGCCTGCATTCTCCAGCATGGGCATGAGATATGTAGACACTATGGTGGGTGTGAAGATATCCTCGGTGGTGCCGAAGAGCAGAGGTCGCTGCCATTTCCATCTGTCTTTCTCTACGTCGTAATACCTGCCATGGCTTGCCCAAAGAGAAATATGCCTGCCAAAGAGGCCTCTACTTATCTCGTATGGTTTAGACACGTTGGTAACCCATGGTTTTCCCTTGTGGTCGATGTCGCCCCATAGGTTTTCCTGCATATCATCTTGAGCACTGGCTGTTGCAGTGGTCAAAAGCGAGGCAGTGAGCATTGCCGACCAGAGAATAGTATGGAAATGTTTATTCTGCATTCTGTGTTGTAACCTTTTCATGGCAGGGTCTGATATGATGCTCAAACCTCGCCGATAGTGAAATTGTCTGGGATCTTACCCTTGAAATCTTTGAAATAGAGTTTTATTTCTCTCATCTGAGCATCCACATCTCCTGTTGGAATGATGGTCTTGGTACACTGTATGAGTTTGCGCTCATAGTCTGCACCAAAGAGCAGAATGGGCAGCCCCGCCTTGTGTGCAATGAAATAGAACCCCTTTTTCCATTCGGGGTTTGGCGAGCGTGTGCCCTCTGGGGTGATGCATAGGATGAAATGCTTGCTCTCTTTGGCTGTTTGTGCGAGATTGTCTGTCATGCTCGTATGCTTTGAGCGCCATACGGGTATGCCGCCCATACGTTTGAATATGGGTCCAAGTGGCCAGAAAAACCATTCCTTTTTCATCAGGAAATTGCTTTTGATGCCAGCCGCTCCGGCATACAGTTGGCCTATTATGAAGTCATGATTGCTGGTATGTGGTGCCAGGCAAATGATAAACTTGTCTGGCATGGGCTGGTCAATATTTGTAGTCCATCCGAGTCGCTCATACAGCATCCATTTGCAAAATTTCTGCCACATGATTATAAGCGTTCCGTTATGTCTTGAATGTCTTTATTGAAGTCAGAAATGAGTTTGTTAAAATACACCTTTGCCTTCATGCCTGGTTCCACATGGCTTATGCGGCTGCGGTAATCGCTTTCAAGTCGTACCAAGGCATAGGTGGCATTCACAGCGTTTTCTGCCTCCTGCTCATTGCCGTATAATGAGATGGCCAGACATTCGGCCATGATCAGTTCACACACATTGCTGATATTCTTTTTCAATACACTTCTTCTTGCCATAATTGATAATGAGTTTTGGGTTTATACTTTAGTTGTTTGTATGCTATTTATCTCTATCTACTTTCATAAATCGTCCAAAGTTAAGCAATTTATTTCGGTTAGACATAATTTTTATCAAAAAAAACGTGAAAAAGACAAAAATGACTATATTCTTTCTTTTTTCTTGTGTTTTTTGAGTAATTTTGCATTGCAAAACCAGGCGATTACCATTATGGCAGTGCTATTGTCATGCTGCACGGCTTGGATTGAACATATTAATATAGGTGAAGAACAAGTAACTATTATCATCAAATAAGTAAATAATTGACAAATGAAACAGAGTGCTTTGCAAATTGAGAGATCTGCCTATCAGCCTAAGTTGCCTAAGGCTCTTAAGGGTGCTGTTAAGGTAAAAGAAGGACAACCAACACAGAGTGTAGACAATCAGGAGGAGATAAAGAAACTCTTCCCCAACACCTATGGTATGCCAGTAGTTGAATTTGAACCATCTGGTGAGACACAGAATACACGTGTAAATGTGGGTATCATACTTAGTGGTGGTCAGGCTCCTGGCGGTCACAATGTGATTACTGGTTTGTTTGACCAGGTCAAGAGACTTAATCCTGAAAACAAACTCTATGGCTTTATCCTTGGTCCTGGCGGACTGGTTGACCATAACTATATGGAGATAACCAAGGAGATAGCAGACGAATATCGCAATACTGGCGGTTTCGACATGATTGGTTCTGGACGTACCAAACTGGAGAAAGTGGAGCAGTTTGAGAAAGGTCTTGAGATTATCCGCGAACTCGATATCAATGCCATCGTAATCATCGGCGGCGACGACTCTAATACCAATGCTTGCGTGCTGGCAGAGTATTACAAAGCCAAAAATTATGGGGTACAGGTTATCGGATGCCCAAAGACCATCGACGGCGACTTGAAGAATAGCCAGATTGAAACATCTTTCGGTTTCGACACCGCCACCAAGACATACAGCGAACTCATCGGAAATATTGAGCGCGACTGCAATTCTGCACGCAAATATTGGCATTTCATCAAGGTTATGGGTAGAAGCGCAAGCCATATAGCCCTCGAGTGCGCTCTGCAGTGCCAGCCAAACGTGTGCATCATCTCTGAGGAGGTGGAGAAGAAGAATATGACCCTCAACCAGGTTATCGACGACCTCTGCAATGTGATTGCCAACCGCGCTGCCAATGGCATGAACTTCGGCACAGTGATCATCCCTGAGGGACTCATCGAGTTTATACCTGCCATCGGCACACTCATCGACGAACTCAATGACCTGCTTGCCGCTCATGGCGACGAATATAAAAACCTTGAAGACGAGGCACAGAGAGAATATATCATCAACCACCTCTCAAAGGAAAACGCAGCCACATTTGAAACCCTTCCACAGGATGTGGCACATCAACTGTCGCTCGACCGTGACCCACATGGCAACGTGCAGGTTTCGCTCATCGAGACAGAGAAACTGCTCTCTGCTATGTGTGAGGCTCGTCTGGCACAGATGGCAGCAGAAGGCAAGTATGTAGGTAAGTTTGCTGCACAGCACCACTTCTTCGGATATGAGGGACGCTGCGCCGCTCCATCTAATTTCGATGCCGACTATTGCTATGCTCTCGGCACAAGTGCTGCACAACTCATTGCCAACGGCAAGACTGGTTATATGGCCATTGTCAAGAACACTACCGCTCCTGCCGACGAATGGATTGCAGGTGGTGTGCCCATCACCATGATGATGAACATGGAGCGCCGCAACGGTGAGATGAAACCAGTAATCCGTAAGGCTCTTGTTGAACTTGATGGTGCTCCTTTCAAGGCTTTGGTGGCTCATAGGGATGAGTGGGCTAAGAACACATGCTATATCTATCCTGGTCCAATACAGTATTGGGGACCAAGCGCTGTGTGCGACCGTCCTACTGCTACTCTCGCATTGGAGCAGGCTAACAAATAATTGATATAACACATTATGGTGGTCCCCTGGATAGCAGTATCAATGGGGCCACCATTTTTTGGTTATATTTTTAGAAACCACCATATTATAATGCGCAATATAAATCCTAACCATTCTTCAGGCAAAAATTCACATGTGGGCATTTCTACGTCGTCTGCCAAGGCAAACCGTGACTCCAGGCAGCATAGGCGTAAGCGTGGCCGTAGACATAAATCGTCTACTCTGAAGCACCGCCTGTTAGGTATCATGCCTGGATGGGCTTGGTGGCTGGGTGCTGTATTGATGGTTATAGGATATGTGTGGGCGTTTTATTATTTCTTTGTCGGACCATTTGGATTCCGTTGGAAGGCTCTCTATGGCGAGGCTCGCTATCCCAGTGGTTATGAGATTCATGGCATAGACATAAGCCATTATCAGGGCACCATTGATTGGGACGAACTGCGCAACTATGGCATTATAGAGAATTGTCCCGTTCGTTTTGTGATGATCAAGGCCACTGAGGGCGCCAGCAAGGTAGACCGCAAGTTCAAATCCAATTTTCACAATGCACGCGAGCATGGGTTCATACGCGGTGCTTATCATTTCTGGAGCATCTATTCATCGCCAAAGGCACAGGCTGACTTCTTTATCAGAAATGTGAAACTGGAGGATGGCGACCTGCCGCCAGTGCTCGATGTGGAGCATAAGTCAGAGGAGCAATCAGATGATGATTTCAAGCGTGGCGTGCTCACATGGTTGCAGGCTGTGGAAAAGGAATATGGTGTGAAACCTATCATCTATACTTATTATAAATTCAAGACACAATATCTCAGCGACCCCATATTCAACCAATATCCATATTGGATAGCACATTATTATGTTGACAAGGTGGAATACAAGGGTCAATGGAAATTCTGGCAGCATACCGACTGTGGTCGCTTGCCTGGCATCAAGGGGTATGTAGACTTCAATATATATAATGGAAGTTATTATGACCTGCGAAAGTTGACCATTGGCAGCCACAATCAGATTGGCGATAAGGCCTATGGCATGGATGACTGAAAGACCAGCATCATCCATCCGTTGTCTGTTTTTTCTTCCTTGAGCCAAAGTCCGTAATGCGACGCTGCATCAGTGAGATATGATTTATCTTCTATGAGAAAACCACTCAGTATCATCATGCCACCGGGTTTGAGTGCACGTGTGGTGTTGGGCATGTCTCCAATAAGTATGTTTCTGTTAATATTGGCTGTTATGATATCAAATAATGGTGTTCCGTCATTTAGCATCGGCTGGATAATGCCACTGTCGCCGAGCATCGAAACGAATTGGCTGTCTACCCTGTTGATCACTGCATTATGACGTGCATTGTCGGCGCTCCATTCGTCTATGTCGTATCCCACCACATGTTTGGTGCCGCTCTTCAGTGCTGCTATCGAAAGTATGCCTGTGCCGCATCCGCAGTCGAGCATGCTCTTACCCTTGATGTCGTGAGTGGTCAGATAGTCTACAATCATGCGTGTCGTTTCGTGCTGTCCAGTGCCGAAGGCGAGTTTTGCATCAATCTCAATCTCTATTTCGTATTGATGTTTAGGTAGGTGGCGCCCGTCGTGCACCACGCAGCGGTCATTGATTTCCATGGGTTCAAAGCCTTCGTTCTCCCATTCCTCATTCCAGTCCTTATATTCGGCATCGTGGAAATCATACTTCACGGCTACCTGCTCAAAGGGGAAATCGACCAGCATGGCATCAAGACTTTCCTTATCCCAGAGCGTGTCTTGGATATATCCTTTCATGCCATTGTCTGTATTTTCAAAAGCCTCAAATCCAGCCTCGCCAGCCATGCTGATGGCTATGTCGCGGGCATCGTCAAATAAATCCTTTGGTGCGTCGATAGCGAATATTACTTCGATGTATTTCATATCTGAGTGTTGTTCAACGTGTTTGATATTTGTCGCCCTGTTTATAGCCATGGCTCACCATGTGGTTGACAATCAGATTTGTCAACTCATGGTTTTTGAGTCCCCATCGTGGTGCTATGAGCATGTCGGCAGGCGACTGCGAGGCAAACCGCTCAATGGTGATATCGGGTCGCAATCGCATCACATACTCCGTCACCAATTTGATATATTCCTCAATATCAAAGATGTGGAAGGGGTTGCTGTGGTAGAGGTCGGCCAGCCTTGTGCCTTTTATCACCTGCATCTGGTGTAGTTTGAGTATGTCGATAGGCAATTCTGAGATTATGTCAGCCTGAGTCAAGATGTCTGCTCTATCTTCGCCAGGCAGACCGAGTATGAGATGTGCGCAGGTGGTTATTCCTCTTTCTGCTGTATCCATTATGGCTTTGCGTGCACATTCGAAGTTGTGGCCGCGGTTTATGAACTTGAGCGTTGAGTCGTTTGTCGACTCGATGCCGTATTCCATTACCACCATGGTTTGTGTGTTGAGCAGTGCGAGATAGTCGAGCAATTCATTGCTTATGCAGTCGGGTCTTGTGCCTATCACTATGCCCATGATGTCATCCACAGCCAGTGCCTCTTCATATAGTGCCTTGAGATGGTGGAGTGGGGCGTATGTATTTGTAAACGCCTGAAAATAAGCAAGGTATTTCATGTCGGGATATTTCCGTGCAAAGAAGTCCTTGCCATCGTTGAGTTGCTCTGTCACTGTTTTTTGGGGTGTGCAATAAGCAGGGTTGAATGTTCTATTGTCGCAAAATATGCATCCCCCTTTCCCTTTGGTGCCATCGCGGTTGGGGCATGAGAACCCCGCATCTACAGATATTTTCTGTATCTTGCATGCGAAATGCCTGCCCACCCAGTTGGCATAGTCGTTATATGGCTTTTGTGCGCTGCTCATCTACAAAATATCCGGCACCATATTCTTGAAAACAAGAAACACAGTGCCGGTGAAATCATTATTATTTCTGTTTGAATGGTAAGAGCCGATTACTCATCCACTGGTGAGAACTGGTCTTTGCCAACGCTGCACAATGGGCATTCAAAATCATCTGGCAGGTCTTCAAAGGCAGTACCTGGTGCTATGCCAGCCTCTGGCACTCCAACTTCTGGGTCGTACTCCCAACCACATACATCGCAAACATATTTTTTCATAATCTGATAGTATTTAGAGGTTTAAATATTAATAATTCTCGGCATGCACCTCGAAATATGCCTGTGGATGGGCGCAAACGGGGCAGATTTCAGGAGCCTTTGTGCCTACAACGATATGACCGCAGTTGCGGCATTCCCATACCTTCACTTCGCTCTTTTCAAACACCTGTGCTGTCTCCACATTCTTGAGCAGTGCACGATAGCGCTCCTCATGATGCTTTTCAATAGCAGCCACCATACGGAATTTGGCAGCCAACTCTGGGAATCCCTCTTCTTCGGCAGTCTTGGCAAAACCATCATACATGTCTGTCCACTCATAGTTCTCACCTTCAGCGGCAGCAGCCAGGTTATGTGCTGTATCGCCTATGCCCTCCAGTTCCTTAAACCATATCTTGGCATGCTCTTTCTCATTGTCGGCAGTTTTGGCAAAAAGGGCTGCAATCTGCTCAAATCCCTCTTTTTTTGCCTTTGATGCAAAATAGGTATATTTATTACGTGCCTGGCTCTCGCCTGCGAAAGCCTCCAACAGATTCTTCTCTGTCTGTGTTCCTGAGTATTTGCTCATAGTCTTTTTGTGTTTTAATATAAATTATTTGTTTATTTAAAATGACGACATCATTTCTAATGTCGTATGCAAAGTTAGGTATTTCTTTTCAATTGACCAAATAAATTATATCAATCTTTGCATAGAAAGATTAAATTATTTATATGCCACAATATTATATAATGTAATAAACGATCTATTTATCGTGGATTAGTTTTTTTAACTATATTGATGATGTTATATGAATTAATTGTTATATCTTTGACACGGTAATATATGGTTGTAATCATATATAGAGCCACAATGGATACAAGCAACAGATTAATTCAATAATAATAACTATTATGACACTTAATACCGACGAATGGATGATGCTTAAAGATGGCAGACGCTATATGGGCGAATGTGACGAGACAACTCATTTGCCTCAAGGACTTGGCATCATCGCCATAGACAAAGACCATTTTTATGCTGGAGAATTCAAGCAAGGCAAACGTCATGGCAGAGGCTTCATTATCTACCACGAGGTTTATAGTAGAAAAGAGAACGTATGGGTTAGAGGCAGTTATGAGGAAGTGATGGCAACAGCCGAGTTTGATAGTTGTGGCCGTGTCATCCATACCGATCGAGTGGGGCATTATGTTCAGGACACGGTTAGTTATTGGAGTTGGAACAAACTGCAAGATGGCATTTGGGATGATGATAACTTCATCTCGCCTGTTGACCTTTCGCCACTGAAACAAGATCCATGGAAATGGGCTGAGACTATCTATACCCAAACCGATTTCTACGGCAACAAACCGGGAAATAATCCCTATACCTATAATAATAATATAAGCAGTGCAAAGGCAGATGGTTCTTATTCATTCAACGGCGATGCTTTCGTCACCGTTTATGACGACTCGCACCTAATGTTCTGCGACAGCTACGGACATGTGTTCATCCTCGGCGAAAATGAGGAATATCATTATGATGTGATGTGGAGTAACGGAACCATAAAAGCGAGGCACAACTTTATGCTTCGTATAAATGAACCAGACTACAAGATGGTGTTTGAGAAAAATCAATTTAACGAGTTGATTGCCTATACCTTTAGTGCATCCAATGAATTGAGCCCTAAGGCACGACCCTATTTCCTCCGCATCTTCTATTTCCGCAACAATATATTCAGACTCTCTAAAGAATCGATAAAAATCATTAAGAGGGCAGCAGGCTATGGCAATATTTATGCACAGTTTGCCTATGGGCGATATCATATAGTGGTTAAACCGTCACCCAAGTCAATAGAGCAATCGCTGCAACTCTTTACCGCTGCCCATGAAAAGGGACTTGCAGATGCCACGGCTTCGCTTGCTGAAGCATGGAGATATGGAGACTATCAGATGGTCAATCACGAAAAAGCCGACCAGATGCTTGCCAATGCCATGGAGATGAAGAGCGAATATGCTGTTGTCTTACGGTTGAAAGAACTTATTTACGGCACAGCCATCAAAGAGGGCAATGCCGAAGAGGCCCTAAAGATGGCAAAGAGTCAACTTTACGACAATCCCAACGAATGCAAATATGATGGTGCGTGGTTGTACTACATAGGTCTTGCATATATCAAACTCGGCAACGAGAAAGATGGTGAGAATTTTCTTGGACATGCAACAAATTATGGCTTTTTGGATGCATGGGTAGACCTGGCCATTCATAAAGGCCACCCTGATGAGAATGGCGAGATTACAAACAGTGTGGCATATTTTGACACG
>JALFPC010000008.1 GCA_022782305.1 Prevotella sp.
ATAGTCGTCACAGAGTTAGGTATGTCGATGGATGCAAGGGAGGAGCAATAAGCAACAGCCCCCTCTCCAATAGTCGTCACAGAGTTAGGTATGTCGATGGATGCAAGGGAAGAGCAATTCCAAAAAGCGCTCTCTCCAATAGTCGTCACAGAGTTAGGTATGTCGATGGATGCAAGGGATTCGCAAGAAGCAAAAGCGCTCTCTCCAATAGTCGTCACAGAGTTAGGTATGTTGACGGATGCAAGGGAAGAGCAATGAGAAAAAGCCCTCTTTCCAATAGTCATCACAGAGTTAGGTATGTCGATGGATGCAAGGGATTCGCAAGAAGCAAAAGCGCTCTCTCCAATAGTCGTCACAGAGTTAGGTATGTCGATGGATGCAAGGGAGATGCAAGAAGAAAAAGCCCACTGTCCAATAGTCGTCACAGAATAATTTTTCCCCCCGTACTCAATGGTATTGGGTATGACAACATCCGTGGGTTTATTACTACTGTCATATCCCGTGACAGTAGCGACCTTGGTGTCTGTGTCAAGGCTATACACAAGATTCCCGATAGTAACGTCAGAAATGGTCTCTGCACCTGCCGCCATAGCTACCAACAGCAGCATCGTGCAGGTCAATAGTTTTAGTGTCTTCATATATTTAAAATTTTGAGATTGTTTGATTGAATTTTTATATGTATTTTGATTCTGTAAATTTAGCAAAAAAACACATACAAAAAAAATCAGGGCGATATTTTTGATGTTTTTGCGGCTTTTAAAGCCAAAAACACTCAAAATGGCAAGATACTCCGTGCTTTTGGAACGAGGCGAGGTGTGATTACACGAATACCGTAGGCATTATGCGCTGTAAGCGCAAAAGCACACAGCCCAGGGTAGAGCGCAGCGGCACCCTGGGCTATGTACTTCTGCGCTTACAGCGCGACAATTACATATTTTGAAAATTTCATAGGAAGCAAGTTGAATATATTATTAACGTGATTTCGACGAATATACTTTAGAATAAAGTAAGCTGTCTGTCATTTCAGGTGAAGCTTGAATCCAAAGAACCAGCCCATATTTCATCGAACTCACGTTATTTATTAATCACATAAAATGATACTGATAAAAAAGCAAGAGTAGAATGTCTCACGACACTCTACTCTTCAAATTAACCTTAATAATCTAATACCATGAAAAACACGCTGCAAATATAGTCACAAATTACCGGATTTCCAAATAAAGTGAGATTAAGTTGCTATGGTTTAACAAAATTTAGTGACTGAGCATCCCATCTGACCATAAATGGTTGCGGCATGGAAGGAGCACCGCCTTTCTCGTCGGGCAGGATGAATGGGTTTGACAATGTCACCATTGCTGTGGTATCGTGAGCATTTAAACTGATGCAACCCATATATCCTTGTTGAGTCATAGTGGGTCCCAACAACTCAGGCATCATGTCATCCCCTATCCTATTCCACTGCAAGTCATAAACAAACAATTCTGAATCGGTGGCACCAATAGTAATGGCCACTGCCATAAGGGTGTCGCCAGCGGCAGAATGCAGAGAGCGTATCTGCATGTCGCAACTCTTGCTTATGGTTATGCGCATATATGAGGCTGACATATCTGTCATCTCACTCTTGCCACCCAGTTTGTTTGTAACCTCTGCCTTCATCTTGGCATCCATAAAATCCATCATGTCCAAACGGTTGTTCTTTGTCATGTGAGGCACAACACTGTCAGGCATTTGGGCAAAGAAAGCCTTGATCACGTCGATGGAGAGGGATGGCTCCACGGCATGAGTTTGGGCATCTGCCAAAGAGACTGCCATTGCACATAATGCCATCATTATCTGTCTGCGAATATTCATAATATATCAGTATTATCGTTTACTACAATTATCTTGAGGCTATGTGAGCCATGGCCACAGCATACATGCCTGCCGTTTCGGTGCGCAGACGACTCTCACCCAGAGATACGGGGATATATCCTTGCAACATGGCATTGCGCACCTCCTCTTCAGAGAAATCACCCTCGGGACCAATGAGTATGGTGATGGGACTGCCTTTAGGGGCATTGGCCATTATCTCCTTTGCCGACCTTCGCTCTATGGTATCATGGCAATGGGCAATGAGCTTTATTCCCTGACGGGGTTCATTGAGGAACTCATCAATTGAGGTCATATCGGCAATGTCTGGCAACCATGCCTTGTGGCTCTGTTTGACCGCCGACACCACGATCTTTTCTATTCGAGGCAACTTGATTACCTTACGCTCAGAATAGCGTGTGCAGAGGAAACGGATCTCGTCTATACCCATCTCGGTAATCTTTTCGCACATCCACTCCATCCTGTCCATGAGTTTGGTGGGTGCAATAGACAGAGTTATATGGTTGTGCCATTGACGCTGCTGCGGCATGGCCTGCTGGATGTCGTACATGCATTTCTTGTTGGAGGCCAAGGTTATGATAGCTTGATAATACACACCCTTGCCATCCATGAGCATTATCTCGTCACCTTCTTTGAGTCTGAGCACTCTCACAGCATGCTGTGCCTCCTCGTCAGGCAAACAGTGACTTTGGGCTGCATCAGGACAATAGAAAAACCTTGTTTCTTTCATTCTTTATTGGCGTTATCTTCTAAATCGTCTAAGTAGACATCATTTTCATTGTCGAAACATATATATTCATCTATTTTGACTTTGTTCCTGATATCCTCAATTTTCTTCTTTATTTCAGAAGCCTTCATATAGTCCTCATGCTCCAAGGCCTTATTGAGTTGATCCTCATATAGTTTGAGTATTCTCTTGTCAGATATCTTTATATTGTCGATAATACTATCTTCAGCATCCGATTCTGCATAATAGTCAGGACTAATACGACCATGCTTCTTGAATAATTCTACATTGACAAACAAGATTCCATGGAAGACCGACCAATATAACAGGGCGTCAGAGAATCTGATGTCATAGCGTTTCTGAGTTTTACGGTGTTGCAGATATGTTTCATATTTTCCGTCAACCAAATCAGATATATATACATTGAAATCTAAGCAGAAATTATTGTCGTCGAGAATCTTGTGTATCACTTCTGGCAACTGGTCGGGGAATTTCTTTTCCTCAAGGGTTCTCAGTTTTATTGCATTGGCCATAGCAGTATCTATGACCACATCCAGATAATACTGACAACACTGGTCACTGATGGATACCACCGATAAATGCTCGTTTCCCTCCAGAGGCTTTACTTCCCGCACCATGGACAATGTAAATACTTCATTATCTGCCATAATTAAACAAATATCCGATATTGTTGTTTTTGTATATCAAACTAATCATTCTGCTTCTGCGGCTTAAACAGAATGGCGAAAGCAACGCCCACCACAAGGGCATAAGCAGAAAATATGTACCAGCAGGTATCCCATTGGCCAACGGTATAAAAATTGCCGTCTACCTCGATGCCTTGAGTATAATGATTGATAACTGCCTGTGCTATGAGTGTGCCTGCTGTGGCACCTATTCCATTGGTCATAAGCATGAACAGCCCCTGTGCACTCGACCTCATGCTGCCCTCTGTGTTCTGATCCACAAAGAGTGAACCGCTGACATTGAAGAAATCAAAGGCAACACCATAAACAATCATGGAGAGAAGGAAGAGCCATACGCCACTGCCAGGATTGCCCAGTCCGAAGAAACCGAAGCGCAATACCCATGCAAACATTGCTATGAGCATAACATTCTTAATGCCATAGCGTTTCATGAAGAATGGTATGAGAAGGATGCAGCATGTTTCGCTAATCTGAGATAGCGAAATAAGAATGTTGGCATGCTGAACACCGAATGTGTCTGCATATTCCTTCATTGCTCCGAAACTATTGATAAAGGGATTGGCAAAGCCGTTGGTAATCTGAAGGCTCACACCAAGCAGCATGGAGAAAATGAAAAACATGGCCATATTCTTGCTTTTAAACAACGTGAAAGCCTTGAGACCCAATGCCTCAGAGAGCGACTGGTTGGCGCCACCCTTGGAAACGGGGCAAGGATTGAGCGTAAAGGTATAGAGGAAGAGCAAAATGCTCAGCAAACCCGAAGTGAAGAACTGGTTTTGATCTGCCTGAAATCCCATGATGTCTACAAACCACATTGTGAGGATGAAACCGATGGTGCCAAACACCCTTATGGGAGGGAAATCCTTAACGGTATCCATGCCTGCCTGGCGGAGATTTGAATATGCCACCGAGTTGGTAAGGGCAAGAGTGGGCATATAGAAAGCTACCGATAGGGAATAGAGGGTGAAGAAGAGGGCGAAATTGATGTTCTGACCCTCAGAATAGCCATAAGCTGCGGTCAGGACCATAAACGCACCTGCCATGAGATGACACAGACCCAGCAACCGTTGTGCTGGTATCCATCTGTCAGCAACTATGCCCATGATAGCGGGCATGAATATGGACACAGCACCTTGCATGGAATAGAAATATCCTATCTCGGTGCTGATACCGATATTTCCCAGATAACGTCCCATGGAAGTCAAATAAGCTCCCCATACGGCAAACTCAAGGAAATTGAGCAATGCCAATCTTACCTTTAGATTCATAGTATTATTGTTTTTGTTGTACCTTATTAATTTGGACTTTTTCATTATTATTCTTGTCTGCCAGCGTCAGTCTGCCAACATGCCATTCGGTATAGGCTTCTTCGCCCTGCAGAGGACGAATTTCAAGCACCTCTCCATCATCATCTATGATGGCCACACTCATCTCGTAGACATGGCCAGCATAGGCTATCTCATGGGCTGCCAGGCGCCTCATATACCCACCTCCACTTTCTTCATTACCGGGATGGTGCGTTTCTGGCCAGGTGCTTGGGGGGCGTCTGAGACATTGTCACCTTGAGCTTTTCTCATTCTCACAAATTGGATTCGGTCTATGAAGAGGAGTTTGGCTGTGGTGGCCTTGTCTTTGGGTTTATTCAGATAGATGAAGCCATTGAGTTCCTTCACCATGAGGCTGTCGTTGTATGGTATGCGCAAACTATGAACGCCATCGCCACGCACATAATTTATATACTGCATGGTGCTATCGTTGTCATATTTCACCACTATGCAAGCCACGGCACTCTTGATGCCGCCCTGGAAGAAGAAATCGGCAGAAAAATTCATCTGATATGTGTCGCCCTTTCTGAATGCCGTGTCTGCCTTTATGGTAAAGTTCATGCGGTTATAGGGTTCGTATGCCGACAGGATGGCCTGACTAGCCTGTTTCCAAATATTGGCAGTATCTCCATTTTCTGACAGTCCCTGATACTGACCTATTTCGCCAATATTTGCTCCCACCCTCACCGCTTCGTCCTGCACACGTTCCGCGATAACCTTGTATATCTTGTTGAGATCTTCTGCATGGGTATAATAATACACCATGGAAGAATCGAAATCTGCCTTGGTCACATCATATTTCTCCAATACAGCCTGACTGTATGCCACCTTGCTGACAGCAGGGTTGTCGGTCTGCTGGGCTGCTGCCCTTGCCATGTGCATATCATAAAGCATGTCTGCCATATCGTCAGGTTGAATGACGCCATCGGGCACCTTGGGTTTGCATGACACCAAGAGAACGCATGCCAACACCCACAAAGCTATTCGTTTGGCAACCAAAGAGATAGTTGGTTTGGTCATACACATATATGAATTATTTATCCTTGGTCTGAGAGTGGTTATTATCATCGACATGTTTGAATAGCGAGATCTTTGCTATCTCATCTCTGCAAAAGAGCAGCGCCATCACAAAGCCCACACTGATGCATGCATCTGCCACATTGAACACAGGACTGAAAAAGACAAACTCGTTGCCTCCCACCCAAGGCACCCATTCGGGATAATGTGTCTCGATGAGGGGAAAATGTAGCATGTCTACCACCTTGCCCATGAGCATCGGAGCATAACCCTGTCCGAAGGGTACGAAATAGGAGACATAGAAAGGTGAGGCAGCATTGAATATCATACCGTAAAACACACTATCTATGAGATTTCCCACAGCACCTGCCCATACCATGGCCACACAGGCCACATAGAGTCGGTTGGCATTTCTCTTCACCTCCTTATATAAATAATATGCTAACACAGAGATGGCCACTATACGAAACAGAGATAATACGAGTTTTCCACCCAGGAGTTCCATACCATAAGCCATGCCGTTGTTTTCGACAAAAAGAATTTTGAACCATCCTGTAATGTCTATGCATTCATGCAGATGCATATGGGTTTTGACCCATATCTTTGTTAACTGGTCAACCAAGAGCACAGCAATGATTATGATCATGGCCATACCCTTGGTTGAAATCCTGTTTGATTCTTTATTCATTACTTCTTTCTGTTCTGTTTTGACTCTACGCTAAGCGTAGCGTGTGGCACTGCTCTCAGTCGCTCCTTGGGGATGAGTTTGCCTGTGATACGGTCAATGCCGTATGTCTTGTTGCGTATTCTGATGAGTGCGGCTTCCAGTCCCTGAATAAATTTCTGCTGCCTGCTGGCCAACTGAATGAGTTCCTCCTTGGACTGTGTAGCACTACCCTCCTCCAATACCTTATATGTGGGAGATGTGTCGTCCACATCATTTCCGTCTTTGTTCATGAGCTGGCTCATCATCTGGTCATAATCCCTCTTTGCGAGCATTAGTTTCTCATTGATGATGGTTCTGAATTCTTCCAGTTCCTCATCGCTGTACCTTGTTTTTTCTTCCATAACTGTAGTAATTAGTAGTTGAAAAATATATAGTAGTCTTGGGTCTTGTTTAACTGCTTGGTGTCTTATCTGACTGCTTCTACAATGATTTTCACTTTGACGCCGTCGATATCAAGCGGTTGTCCATCTATATCAGCAATAGTGATGATATCTGCCAAAACCTGCGACTTGACATACCCCTCAAAGTTTTTGAGGGCTTTTCTCACGCTCTCTTCATCGGATATAGTCACATTGATGCGGTCGGTGATTTCCAGTCCGCTGTCTTTACGTATGTTCTGTATGCGGTTGATAAGTTCGCGCGCCATACCCTCATTTCTGAGTTCCTCGGTAAGTTCAACCTCGAGAGCCACAGTCAGGTTCCCCTCGTTGCTAACAAGCCATCCTGGCATATCCTCGCTAATCACCTCCACATCAGCAGCCTCGATAATCACAGTTTGGTCAGCGATAGACAGCGTGAGAGAACCCTGCGATTCAAGCATGGCAATCTCCTCCTGTGATAGGTTGGCAGTGGCAGCGGCTATATCCTTCATAATCTTGCCAAATTTCTTGCCCATGGTGCGGAAGTTGCATTTAACCTTCTTAACCAGTACACCACTACCCTCCACGAAGTTCAGTTCCTTTACGTTCACTTCGCTGAGAATCAAGTCTCTAACTGCTTCAATATGCTTCTTCTGCTGCTCGCTAATGGCAGGAATCATGATAGCCTGCAGCGGCTGTCTCACCTTAATATTAACTTTTCGTCTGAGTGCGAGCACCATAGAGGTTATCTTCTGTGCCATGCCCATACGTGTCTCAAGGTCGGCATTGATGAGCGACTCGTCGGCTGTAGGGAATGGAGCCAAATGCACCGACTTATAGTTCTCTCTGCATGTAGTGCTGGTAAGGTCGAGATAGAGTCTGTCGGCATAGAATGGCGCAAAGGGTGCCAGGAGTTTTGACACTGTTTCGAGGCAGACATAGAGAGTCTGGTATGCAGACAATTTGTCGGTGTCCATCTCCTTTCCCCAGAAACGTTTGCGGTTGAGTCTGACAAACCAGTTGGATAGGTCGTCACACACGAAGGTTTCAATAAGTCGTCCAGCTCTGGTCGGGTCATAACCGTCCATTTCCTTTTTAACTCCCTTAACCAAGGTGTTGAGCACCGATAGTATCCATTTGTCTATCTCGGGTCGATCGTTTACTGGCACATCAGGCTGTGAATAGTCAAAACCGTCTACGTTGGCATAGAGACAGAAGAATGAGTAGGTATTATAAAGTGTACCGAAGAATTTCCTTCTAACCTCGTCTACGCCATTCGGGTCGAACTTCAGGTTATCCCATGGTTCGGAGTTGGTCATCATATAGAATCTGACGGCATCGGCACCATATTGATCTATCATCAGGAATGGGTCAACAACATTGCCCACATGCTTGCTCATCTTGTTACCCTTGGCATCGAGCACGAGACCAGAAGAGATGACGTTCTTGAAGGCTACGCT
>JALFPC010000037.1 GCA_022782305.1 Prevotella sp.
TCTACTTTGAGTGAGACCTCTTCTGTTTCTGCGTCCAGCCATACGCCCTGCAGCAGTTTCTTGGCAGCCTTGTCTTCCTGCCGCATTGAGGCAGAAGGCTTGTCATGGCCGCAACCGATGATTGTGGCTATGACAAGCAGCAATATCCATCTCGTATTTAATTTCATCATTTCCCAATTGTTTATTTGCCTATGCAATGGTATTCAAATCCATTGTCGGCCATCTCTTCGGCATCAAAGATGTTTCTGCCATCGATGACCAGCGGATTCTTCATGGCTTTCTTTACCACAGCCCATGTGGGCAGTCTAAACTCTTTCCATTCTGTGAGCAGAAGCAGTGCGTCGGCATTGAGCACAGCATCATATTTGTCGTTGCAGTATGTTATGGTGTCGCCAATTCTACGCTTGCATTCGTCCATGGCTATAGGGTCGAAAGCTCTCACTGTGCAACCAGCCTTGAGCAGCAGGTCTATAATAACCAGTGCGGTGCTCTCGCGCATATCGTCGGTTTCAGGTTTGAATGACAAACCCCACAATGCTATGGTCTTGCCTTTTAAGTCGGTGCCGAGCGACTTTGTTAACTTATGGTAGAGCACTGCTTTCTGCTTTTCGTTTACTGCCTCCACAGCCTTGAGCACCTGCATGTTATATCCGCATTTGTCGGCTGTTTTGATAAGAGCCTTGACATCCTTGGGGAAGCAGCTACCGCCATATCCGCATCCAGCATAAAGGAATTTGCGACCAATGCGTGTATCGCTGCCTATGCCCTGGCGCACCATGTTGACATCAGCACCCACGAGTTCGCATAGGTTTGCGATGTCGTTCATGAAAGAGATGCGTGTGGCGAGCATCGAATTGGCTGCATACTTGGTCATCTCAGCAGAGGGAATATCCATAAAGAGCACACGGAAATTGTTGATAAGGAAGGGCTTATAGAGTTTGGTGAGCACTTTCTTTGCCTTTTCGCTCTCCACTCCCACCACCACTCTGTCTGGCGACATGAAATCCTTGATGGCGTTTCCCTCTTTGAGGAATTCGGGATTGCTGGCCACATCGAAATCAATGCTCACTCCGCGCTTGTCTAGTTCAGCCTGTATGGCTGCCCTCACCTTGCGTGCTGTGCCCACGGGCACGGTGCTCTTGGTCACCACCACGAGATAGCGGTTGAGGTTTTCGCCAATGGTCTTGGCCACCTGCAACACATATTTGAGGTCGGCGCTCCCATCCTCGTCGGGAGGAGTGCCCACGGCAGAAAATACAATCTCCTGGTCGTTGATAACAGAGGCGAGGTCGCTGGAAAACTTGAGCCTACCCGCCTTCACATTCTTGTGCACCATCTCGTCGAGCCCTGGCTCGTAGATTGGAATATCACCGTTGAGCAGACGCTCTATCTTGTTTTTGTCTACGTCCACGCAAGTGACATTGGCTCCAGTCTCGGCGAAGCATGTGCCAGAAACGAGACCCACATATCCTGTACCAACTATTGCTATGTTCATCTTGTCTATATATAAAATAAGGTGTAACTACTGATTAGAATCTATCTGTCTAAGCATGCCTGGCATTGATTCAAAATTTCTCTGCTTCTGCAAACGACAAACCCTTGAGGTCTTTTTCGCTTGTGATGATATCATTAGCGGGTAATGGCCATTGGATGTTGAGGTCTGGATCGTCAAAGCGAATGCAAGCCTCCGCCTGAGGCGCATACACATTGTCTACCTTGTATGTAAACACAGCCTCGGGACTCATCACCAGAAACCCGTGGGCAAACCCTCTCGGGATGAAGAACTGGCGTTTGTTCTCGTCGCTCAGTTCTACCATCACATGCTGTCCGAAGGTGGGACTGTCTTTTCTGAGATCTACGGCCACATCGAGCACAGTGCCCTTGAGCACCCTCACAAGCTTGGCCTGAGAGCAGTCACCCTTCTGATAATGCAAGCCCCTGAGCACACCGTATTTAGACTTCGACTCATTGTCTTGAATAAAGTTCACACGACCTATATTATCATTGAAATCATGCTCTTTCCATACCTCATAGAAATAGCCTCTGTCATCACAGAAAACTTTGGGCTCGAGTATATAAACCCCACTGATGGCTGTTTGTTTGTATACCATGGTTTGTTTCTCTATAATTTCTTAATCGCCTACAAAAGTACGATTAAAATTTGAAAAAGAAAAATTTTCGGCAAAAAAGTAATTGATTACATGGTTTTTATTTGCAAGTATCGGAAAAAAGAATTAATTTTGCAGACGTGATAGAACTCGGAAGACATATAGAGATACTCCTGCTGAGCAACGACTGTGTGATAGTGCCTGGATTTGGCGGCTTTATGGCACACCATGTGGAAGCAAGGTATGACGACAGAGACGAACTGTTTCTGCCGCCACTGCGCACGCTCGGTTTTAACCCCATGCTCACCATCAACGACTCACTTCTGGTGCAATCCTATGTGGAGGCTTACGACATCAGTTACCCTGAAGCACTAAGCCGCATAGAAGAGGAAGTGAAGGCCCTGGAGAGGGAGATACGCGAAACAGGATTCTACGAAATTAATAATATTGGAGTGATCAGTCTTAACGAAGAGGGTCATTATCTCTTTTCACCATGCGAGGCTGGCATTCTGACCCCTCAACTGTATGGGCTCTATTCATTCTCGTTTCCAACCAGAGCCAGCAAAAATGAGACCGCAGAGATTGCTCCTGCCGTGTCACACATTGTGCCGAGCGAACAGATGACAAATGGCAAGGTGGCTGATACCATGCCAGAACTCATCAATGTGGCAGACGACAACGTGGATGACGACAACAACGAAAGCAATGACGAAAACCACGATGATAAGGTGATTACCATCAAACTGTCGTGGATAAGGAATGTGGCTGTGGCTGTTGCAGTAATAATTGCGACATTCTTTATCACCTCTCCCGTGGCCAACAGCAATCAGGACATGGTGAGCACACAACAGCTGCAGCAGAGCATGATGGCTGGTGTGGTGAACACAGCACTGATAGCACAGAAAGATAGCCCCAGCATTGATGATAGCATGAAGGTACTGGCCAAAGCAGAGGCAATAAAGAAAGCAGAGGCTGATAAGGCTGCCAGAATTGCAACCGAGGCAATAAAGAAGGCTGAAGCAGAAAAAAAGGCAGAGGCAATAAAGAAGGCTGAAGCAGAAAAGAAAACAGAGGCAATAAAGAAGGCTGAGGCTGAAACCAAAAAGAAAACAGCCGACAAAAACGAACAAGGCAAATACTGTATAGTGCTGGCAAGCCACGTGGCAAAGAAAAATGCCAACGCATACGCAAGTCAACTGCAAGCAGATGGATATAAGGACAGTTATATATATACCCACAACGGAATAGTAAGAGTGGTGTACGGGCATTTTGACAACGAAAACCAGGCCTTCAACCAACTGCGACATTTGCGCAAGGAGAAATCGGACTTCGGGCAAGCTTGGGTATACAAGCAGAGATAACACCTTGATTAATTATTCCTACAAAATTAGCTGATGAAAAGAGTTAGATGTCCCAAATGCGATAATTACATAACATTCGATGAAACGAAATATGAGTCGGGCCAGTCGCTCGTGTTCGTTTGCCCGGAATGTAACAAACAGTTCGGAATAAAAATAGGCGTATCTAAACTCAAAGCCACACGCAAGGAGGAAACATTCGATGAAAACGCAAACGAAAAAGGTTGCGGGTCTATAGTGGTGATAGAAAACGTGTTTCACTATAAGCAGGTGATACCACTGCAAATGGGAGACAACGTGATTGGACGCTACATGAAAAACAGCGGAGTGAACACACCAATAGAAACCAACGACCCAAGTATCGATATCAACCATTGCGTTCTCAACGTGAGCCGCGACAAAAAAGGCAAACTCAAATACGTGCTGCGTGACGGACCAAGCTATACGGGCACCTTTGTGGACAACGTGATACTCGGCGACAGAGAGCGACGGGTGATAGAAGACGGTGCCCTGTTTACCATCGGAGCCACAAGCATCATCCTCAGAGCAGCCGAAAACTCGTGATGCCAAAAGGCAACAATACAAATACTTAACCATTGATACATAAAACAAAGACAAAAGATGAAACCAACAGCCATACTGCTCCTTCATTGTCCCGACCAGCAAGGAATAATCTCGGAGATAACAAAATTCATCACCGACAATCAGGGAAACATCGTTTACCTCGACCAATACGTGGACAGGCAAGACGGCATGTTCTTTATGAGAATAGAATGGGAACTGGACTCCTTTACTATACCACGAGAAAAGATAAAGGAATATCTCGACACATTATATGCACAGAGGTATAACATGACATGCAACCTCTATTTCAACGATGTCAGACCACGCATGGCCATATTCGTGAGCAAAATGAGCCACTGCCTCTATGACCTGCTGGCAAGATATAAGGCTGGAGAGTGGGATGTGGATATTCCATGCATAATCAGCAATCATGAAGACCTGAGATACATAGCCGAACAGTTTGATATACCATACCACGTGTGGAGCATAAAGAAAGACCACTCAAACAAGGCTGAGGTGGAAAAGGCTGAGATGGAACTGCTCAAGCAGGAGCGAGTCACCTTTATTGTCCTGGCAAGATATATGCAGATCATCAGCGACGATATGATACAGTCGTATCCCAACCATATCATTAACATACACCATTCTTTCCTGCCTGCATTCGTGGGAGCCAAACCATATCACCAGGCATGGGAGCGAGGTGTGAAAATAATTGGTGCAACAAGCCATTATGTGACCGCCGACCTCGATGCAGGTCCCATCATAGAGCAGGATGTGGTGAGAATATCGCATAAGGACACACCAGAAAGCCTGGTGCTAAAGGGGCGTGACCTGGAGAAAATTGTACTCTCAAGAGCCGTAACAAAGCACATAGAGCGCAAAATTCTGACATACCACAACAAAACGATAATATTCAACTAAACGAATATAGACACAAGGTGTTATTCTGAAATATAAAAAAAACAACGGGATGAAAGTAGCGATAGTGAAATACAATGCTGGCAACGTGTTTTCTGTCGAAAACGCACTCAGGAGACTCGGCATACAGCCTCTGCTCACCGATAATGAGCATCAACTGATGGCTGCAGACAAGGTGATATTTCCTGGGCAGGGGGAGGCAAGCGGAGCCATGGCATACCTGATAGACCATCATCTCGACAGAGTGATACGCAACCTAACACAGCCTGTGCTTGGCATTTGCATAGGACAGCAACTGCTGTGCAAACACAGCGAAGAGGGCAACACCGATTGCCTCGGAATTTTTGATGCCAACGTAGTGAAATTTCGTCCAACATGCCACGAACAGAAAGTGCCAGCCATAGGATGGAACGCCATACACAACACAAAGGGCGAACTATACAAGGGGTTCGACAAAACAGAATATGTGTATTTTGTGCACAGTTATCATGTGCCGCTATGTAAGCATACAACAGCTGTGGCCGACTATATAACACCATTCAGCGCATCGCTGCAAAAAGACAATTTCTTTGCCACACAATTCCATCCCGAAAAGAGCGGAAGCGTGGGAGAAAGGATATTACGCAATTTCCTTGAAATATAATATAACAAGGTGTGAACATATACAAGACAAATAGTAAATCATGATCGAACTCATACCGGCAATAGACATAATAGACGGCAAATGCGTGAGGCTGACCAAGGGCGACTATGACACCAAAACAGAATATGGAGACCCTCTGGACATGGCCATGAGATTTGAAGACATGGGAGCCGAAAGACTGCATATCGTTGACCTCGATGGTGCAAAATCTAAGCACGTGGTAAACATCGGCATACTGAAGGACATCACATCGCACACCAAACTGAACGTTGACTTCGGAGGCGGAATAAAAACAGACGACGACATAGATATGGTGTTCGATTCGGGTGCTGCCATGGCCACCATAGGTTCTATTGCCATTACAGATCCACACACTTTTATGAGATGGACAGAGATGTATGGGGCACAACGAATGATTTTGGGGGCTGACGTGAGAAATGGAAAAGTGTCGATAAACGGATGGAAAGAGGATTCGCAAGAAGACCTGCTACCATTCCTAAAACGCTATGTGGACCTGGGCATCACAAATGTGCTGTGCACTGACATATCAAAAGACGGAACACTAACAGGGCCAGCCATAGAACTTTATAAAGAGATAATGGGGGCATATCCAAACCTGCACCTCATAGCCAGCGGAGGAGTGTCGAGCATCGATGATATACGTGCTCTCGACAGCGAAGGCATACCCGCTGTGGTGTTTGGCAAGGCCGTGTATGAGGGAAAGATTGACATCACTACCCTCTGGAAACAATAATCGACAATTAAACTCAACCAAGAGAAGATATGGGACTCGCAAAACGTATCATACCATGCCTCGACGTGAAAGACGGCATGACCGTGAAGGGAACAAACTTCATCAACCTACGCCAGGCTGGTGACCCCGTGGAACTGGGCAAGGCTTATAGCGAGGCTGGTGCCGACGAACTGGTATTCCTGGATATCACAGCGAGTTTCGAGGGACGCAAAACCTTTACAGAGATGGTGACACGAGTGGCGGCAGAAATCAATATCCCATTTACTGTGGGAGGGGGAATAAATGAACTCGAAGACGTGGAACGACTGCTGCATGCAGGGGCCGACAAGGTGAGCATCAACAGCGCTGCTCTGAGACGACCATCACTAATCAACGAGATTGCTGATAGGTTCGGCTCGCAGGTATGCGTCTGCGCCATTGACGCACGACACGACCACGACGGATGGCACTGCTATCTGAAAGGGGGACGGGAGCGCACAGAACGCACACTGATAGACTGGGCCATGGAGGCCGAACAACGCGGTGCAGGAGAGATATTATTTACAAGCATGGACCACGACGGAGTGAAAACGGGATTTGCAAACGAGGCAATAGCACAACTCGTTGACAAACTCTCCATACCTGTGATAGCAAGCGGAGGGGCAGGACAGAAAGAGCACTTCCTCGACACCTTTATTCACGGACATGCAGATGCTGCTCTCGCTGCCAGCGTGTTTCATTTCGGAGAGATAAAGATTGACGAACTCAAAACATATCTGAGCAATAATGGTGTTGACATCAGATTATAAGCACCCATTACGTTATAACATAAAACTCTGAATGCCAATAGGATAAAGAGATACATCATATAAAAAATTAAAGCAAGAAAACATATAACAAAAACGATATACGATGATGCAAATAGATTTTGAGAAGTCGGGCGGGCTGGTGCCTGCCATCATCCAAGACTCGCGCACCAAGACTGTGCTCATGCTCGGATATATGAACAAGGAGGCCTTTGACCGCACCATGGAGACAGGAAAAGTGACATTCTACAGCAGAAGCCGACAATGCCTGTGGACAAAAGGCGAGACATCGGGAAATTTCCTCACTCTCGTGGATGCAAAGGTGGACTGCGACAATGACACTCTGCTCATCAAAGCCATACCATCAGGACCAACATGCCACACTGGCACAGATACCTGCTGGGGAGAGAATAACGAAGTCAACCCCCTACTCTTCCTGACTTACCTGCAGGATTTCATCAACAAACGACATGAGGAAATGCCTGAGGGAAGCTATACCACATCGCTATTCAAGGATGGACTCAACAGAATGGCACAGAAAGTGGGAGAAGAGGCTCTGGAGGCTGTCATAGAAGCTGTAAACGGAACAAATGAGCGACTCGTGTATGAGGGAAGCGACATGCTATATCATCTCATCGTATTGCTGACAGCAAAAGGATTGCGCATCGAAGACCTGGCAGCCGAACTGCAGGTGAGACACGATCCAAACTGGCACAAACACTGACAACAGTTTGAAATTATTATATTAGAAACGTATTGTACCAAGGCCATGCTGATAGAGTATAAGAATGTGGAGATATGCCAGGTGGACGGCACAAAAATCCTGGATAAGGTAAACTTCAGAGTGGATGAAGGGGAATTCATCTATATCATTGGACGTGTGGGCTCGGGAAAGAGTTCACTGCTAAAAAGCATCTATTTAGAACTCGATGTTGACCATGCCGACCAAGCAACAGTGCTCGACCATAGCATCATTGGATTGAAGCGCAAGCATGTGCCGCAACTGCGCCGACAAATGGGCATCATCTTTCAGGATTTCAAACTCCTCGACGATAGAAATGTGGATGCAAACCTACGTTTCGTGCTAAAGGCTACAGGATGGAAAGACAAAAAGAAAATAAACGCACGCATAGAAGAGGTGCTCAAAGAGGTGGGACTCTCAGATAAGAAAACATGTATGCCGCATGAACTGTCGGGAGGTGAGCAGCAAAGAATAGCCATAGCAAGGGCACTGCTCAACACACCTAAGCTCATCATTGCCGATGAACCAACTGGCAACCTCGACCCAGAAACGGCTGCAGCTATTATCCAACTGCTCAGAGAGGTGTCGCAAACGGGCACAGCGGTGGTAATGAGCACACACAACATGCCACTACTCGACCGCTATCCAGGCATCGTTTACAGATGCGTAGACGGAAGCGTGAACGAGGTGACCGACGAGTTCAGACAGTTTGGAGAATTATAATCAGATAGAATAATAAAACAAATAACATAAGATATTGCGTATGATAGTAATGAAGTTTGGTGGGACATCGGTAGGTTCACCATCCCGCATGAAAGAAGTGACTAGACTGGTCACTGCATCTGGAAAACCCGTATTCGTCGTTCTCTCGGCCATGTCGGGCACAACCAATTCGCTTGTTGAGATATCTAACTATCTGTATAGAAAGAATCCCGACGGTGCCAACGAGGTAATCAACAAACTCGAGGAGAAATATATGGCACACGTGGATGAACTATACACCACAAACGAGTGGAAGCAGAACACAAGGGCTTTTCTCGCTGATGAGTTCAAGTATCTCCGCTCGTTTACAAAGGAGCTCTTTACCAGTTTCGAGGAGAAAAGCATAGTGGCACAGGGCGAAATAATAAGCACCAACATGGTGGTAAACTACATGAAAGAGCAGGGAATAGACGCATGCCTGCTGTCTGCCCTCGACTTCATGCGCACCGACAAGAACTCAGAACCAGACACCGTATATATCAAAGATAAGGTTAACAACGTGCTGGCTGCAAACGATGGGCATCAGGTGTATATTACCCAGGGATTCATCTGCCGCAACGCTTACGGCGAAATTGACAACCTGCAACGAGGAGGCAGCGACTATACAGCCTCACTCATAGGAGCAGCCATCAATGCTGATGAGATACAGATATGGACAGACATTGACGGTATGCACAACAACGACCCAAGAGTGGTGGACAACACATCACCCGTGCATCAACTGCACTTTGAAGAAGCTGCTGAGCTGGCTTATTTCGGTGCCAAAATCCTGCACCCCACTTGCGTGCAACCAGCCAAATATGCAGGCATTCCCGTAAGACTGCTCAACACCATGGACCCAGAGGCAGCAGGCACCACCATCAGCAATTCTACCGAAAAGGGATGCATAAAGGCTGTGGCTGCCAAGGATAATATCATTGCCATCAAAATAAAGAGTAGCAGAATGCTACTGGCTACAGGTTTCCTGCGCAAAGTGTTTGAAATATTCGAAAGCTATCAGACCGCCATCGATATGGTGTGCACATCTGAGGTGGGCGTTTCGATGAGTATAGACAATCCTGCACACGTCAACGAGATAGTAGACGAACTGAAAAAATACGGCACCGTGACCGTAGATACCGACATGTGCATAATCTGCGTGGTGGGAGACCTCGACTGGAGCAATGTGGGATTTGAAACTCTGGCAACCGAGGCAATGAAAAACATACCCGTGAGAATGATATCGTATGGTGGTTCAAACTATAATATCTCATTCCTCATCAAAGGCAGCGACAAGAAAAGAGCACTGCAGAGCCTGAGCAATACATTGTTCAATAAATAATACTATCACATCACTTAACAACATAATAACACAAAATCATGAAGGGAACTTTTCCATGTCTGCAGTTTGAGAGATTGGCCACGCCTTTCTATTATTACGACACTCAACTGCTCAGAGACACGCTAAAAGAGATAAACAGGCACGCAAGCCAACACGACAACTATCATGTGCATTATGCCGTGAAGGCTAATGCCAACCCAAAGATACTGTCGATAATAAGAGAGTATGGACTGGGAGCCGACTGCGTGAGCGGAGGCGAGATACGAGCTGCCATCAGTGCTGGATTTCCCGCTTCAAAGATTGTATATGCTGGAGTGGGCAAGAGCGACTGGGAGATAAACCTCGGACTGGACAATGATATTGAGTGTTTCAATGTGGAGAGCATAGCCGAACTGGAAGTAATCAACCAACTGGCTGCCGCCAAGGGAAAGACCGCACGCGTGGCTTTCAGAATTAACCCCAATGTGGGTGCTCACACTCATGCCAATATCACCACAGGACTGGCAGAAAATAAGTTCGGCATCTCTATGGAAGACATGGAAAAAGCCATTGCCGCCGCACATGACATGGGCAACATCCAGTTTGTGGGACTGCACTTCCATATAGGCAGTCAGATCCTCGATATGGGCGACTTCATGGCTTTGTGCAACAGAATCAATGAACTGCAGGATCGTTTGGAGGCTGCACACATCCGAGTAAGCAGCATCAATGTGGGAGGAGGTCTCGGCATCGACTATGAGCATCCCAACAGAGTGGCAATACCTGACTTCAAGGCTTATTTCAATACCTTTGCCACCTGTCTTAAACTAAGAGACGGACAGAGCTTACACTTTGAACTGGGACGCTCGGTGGTGGCACAGTGCGGTTCGCTTATCACACGCACACTTTACATCAAGCAAGGAACAGCCAAGCAGTTTGCCATAGTGGATGCAGGCATGACCGAACTCATACGTCCTGCTCTCTATCAGGCATATCATAAGATCGAGAATATTAGCAGCCAACTGCCCACGGAACAGTATGATGTGGTAGGGCCGATATGCGAGTCGAGCGATGTCTTCCTTAAGCAGGCAGAACTCAACAAAACACAGAGAGGCGACCTCATCGCCATACGCTCTGCAGGTGCCTACGGCGAAGCCATGGCATCCATGTATAACTGCCGCCCCATGCCGCAGTCTTACACCTCCGATGAACTGGCGGGTGTTTAGAGATACAGATAATGATGAACAACTATTCAGACACACCGGCCATATCAATAGTAATGGCCGTTCATGACAATGCCGACGATATAGAGCGCCACCTGCCCCTTTTCCTCCAACAGGAATATAAAGGGGAGGTGCAGGTGGTGATAGTAGACGAGTCATCTACCGACGGCACTTCTGATGTGCTGAAGCGCTTCTGCCATCAGCACAACAATATCTATGTTTCATTTGTGCCACCCACAAGCCGTTATGTGAGCAGACGAAAACTGGCTCTCACCATAGGCGTAAAGGCCGCAAAGCATGAGTGGGTATTGTTTTGCGATATTACATGCTATCCCTCTGACAACCATTGGCTTGAAAGTCTTGCTTCTACCATCAGCGAAGACACTGAAATGGTTGTTGGACTCACTGTCTGCTCGGCAGACACAACACGTGCCATGCAGTTCTTTCATGCCGAAGAGAGCGCCAGAGTGATGGCATGGGGCTCACGGGGAAAGGCCATCAGATATAACGGCAAGGCTCTGGCCATCAGAAAGCAACTCTTTCTCTCTACCAATGGATTTCTTAATAACCTGAAATTCAAAAGGGGCGAATATGACTATCTGGTTAACGAACATGGAGCCAACAGAGTGATAGCAACTCATTGCGACAACAAGCATCATCTCATCATAAGACGCCACTCGCAGCACTCATGGATAAACGAACAACTCTTCTATAAGGATACATACAGGCATCTGCAAAGACGCACGGCATGGACACTCATACATATACTGTTCACCGTGACCACTGCCCTCGCCTACCTCATACCCTTGGCAGCCATTGTCATTACTGCATATCTATCGCAATGGCTATGGATGGGCATTGCCATAGGCATCGAAATGATAGCATACGGCATGCACGCATGGCTCAAAGGGCGCAGGCTAAGACGAGTGGCACTCAATATGCCATATGCCCTCATCCCACTGTTCTCGCTGCGTAGCATGATGCACAAGGCTTGGATAGCACTGAGGTATGCCATCAGCGACAAAAGCGAGTATATCAGACGATGAGGCAAAAGATTGCCTGCAACAAGAATAATAATATTTCGGATATGAAGATACTGCATTTCTTTCCACCTCACGACACGGCAATAGGAGAATATGTGTCGATGATTGAGGCACAGCAGAATACGCTGGGAGCTGAAGTGGCTACATGCACATCCGTAAACGAGGCTGCCAGGTTATTGGCTGATTTCTCACCCTCAATCGTTCATATTCATGGCGGATGGAGCGTGTCCATAGCCTTAGTGGCTCGCTTGACCATGGGAAAAGGAGTGAGGTATGTATACAGTCCGCAGGGGCAACTGCAACCATGGATTATCAAGGAGAAATCGCCAAAGATAAAGAAACTGCACATGGCCATATACCAAAGATGGGCTTGCATGCATGCTGCATGTCTCATTGGAATGGGAAAGATGGAGGTAACCTCATTGGGCAATCTGAAACTGAATAGGCACATAGAAACAATACGCAATCCTCTCTTCACCGAGTCCATATCATGCAAAGAGGCAGCACGGCAAACCATAGCAGTGTATCAAAAAGTGCTGGACACCAACACTCTGGAACTCATGGACAACGATACTATAGAAACCATGTCGGCACTGATTAAGGTGGGCATCTGCGGCGACAAGAGATGGATAGAAGTGTCTGAGCAACAAAGAGTGGGAGCACTCAACTACATACAATGGCGACAGGTGATCCTGCATGCACATTATCACAATATCAGTGATATAATTGAAAAAGGGGCACGCATCATTGGAGTGACAATGCCAGAGATAGACATCACAACCATGCCTACATATAATAAACCGGCACAAAGACCTGATAAGGCCATAGGTACAGACGTGTCGGGGGCTTCAAAGATGATATGGCTCATCCAACAGGCGCAAGAAGCATCTGACAACGGAATGCTATCATTCTGCCACCTCACAGACATAGCTAAAACAATACATAACGAACGAATAGACGAACAACGGTTGGAGCAACTGCTTGCCGACCGTGGCATGACCCTCTATGCACAACGACTCATGGCCTTGCTCGAGAGATATACTGATATTAACGAGGGATTCATGCCTATAAAAGCTCTGTATGACCGCACAGCCAAACATATGCTCAAACCCGATACACTAACAAAATGTATACGATTATGAACCCAAAGATTGATTCCATCATCCAAAGAGACATGCATTACCTCAATCTCCTTTCGCACTCGTACAGAAATATTGCCGAGGCAAGCACAGAGATCATAAATCTTGAGTCTATACTCAACCTGCCAAAAGGTACCGAGCATTTCCTTGCCGACCTGCACGGAGAAAGTGAGGCTTTTCAGCATATCATCAAAAATGCCTCGGGCAACATAAAACGAAAGGTGAACGAACTCTTCGGCAATGAACTCAGAGAGGTGGAGAAAAAGGATCTATGCACTCTTATATACTACCCCGAGCAGAAACTGGAGAAAGTGAAATCAGTGGAACCAGACATACACGACTGGTATAATATCACCATACACAAACTCGTGAAGGTGTGCCGCGACGTGAGTAGCAAATATACACGATCAAAGGTGAGAAAAAGCCTGCCTGCAGACTATAGCTACATCATCGAGGAACTGTTGCATGAGCATAGCGACGACAATAATAAGGCTGATTATGTGAGAGTGATAGTGGAAACAATCATCACTACTGGACGAGCGGATGATTTCATCATTGCAATATGCAAGGTGATACAACGACTGGCCATTGACCAACTGCACATACTCGGCGACGTGTATGACAGAGGAGCAGGAGCACATATCATCATGGACGAAATGGCTCATTACCACTGCTGGGATATCCAATGGGGCAACCACGACATACTATGGATGGGCGCACATGCAGGCAACAGAGCATGCATCTGCAATGTGCTGAGACTATCGCTGAGATACAACAATATGGCCACACTCGAAGAAGGGTATGGCATAAACCTCGTGCCACTGGCAACATTCGCCATGGAAGCATACGGAGATGACCCCTGCGACGAATTCCTGCCAAAACTGCTTGCCAACAATACCATAGACGACAAGCAACGACTGCTCATTGCACGTATGCACAAGGCCATAAGCATCATACAGTTTAAGGAAGAAACAAGAATCATAGCACGCCATCCTGAATGGAACATGGCTCATAGGGACATGCTCAGAAATATCGACTTCAGAAAAGGCTCATGCTACATCGACGGAATAGAATATGAGATGAAGAGCAACTTCTTCCCTACCATAGATCCTAATAATCCAAACAAACTATCTGACGAAGAGGAGACACTCATGCAGAAACTGCAACACTCCTTTGCCGTGAGCGAAAAACTGCATAAGCACATCAGACTGATGCTCAACCATGGTTGCATGTATACGGTATGCAATGGTAACCTGCTCTTCCATGCCTCCATACCACTCAACGATGACGGCACAATGAAAGAGGTGGAACTAACACCAGGGCATTTCTATAAAGGCAAGGAACTGATGGAGAGAACAGGAATGATGATACGCTCGGCATTCAATAATGATACTGACCCAGAGGGAAGAGCACATGCCATCGACTATTTCCTCTATCTATGGAGCGGACCATGCAGCCCCCTCTTCGACAAATCTAAGATGGCTACATTTGAACGCTATTTCCTCAAAGACGAAAGCACATACAAAGAGGAGAAAGGCAATTATTTCAAACTTCGAGACGATGAAACTATATGCGACCGCATACTCGACGCCTTTGAGGTGAGGGGCGAAAACAGGCATATCATCAACGGACATGTGCCCGTGCATGCTTCCAAGGGAGAGAATCCAATAAAGGCTGGAGGAAAACTAATGGTTATCGACGGTGGGTTCAGTCGCGCATACCATAAGGAAACGGGCATAGCAGGATATACACTTGTTTACCATAGCCGAGGTTTTCAACTTGTTCAGCACGAACCCTTTACAAGTGCTGCTGACGCCGTGGAGAGCGGAACAGACATCATCAGCACCACGCAGATTGTTGAGATGTCGAGCCATCGCATGCTCGTGGCAGATACCGACAAGGGTGCGGAACTGCGCACACAGATTGAAGACCTGCACAAACTGCTATATGCCTACCGACATGGTATCATAAAAGAAAAGAAAGAATGAAGAAACTGTTTATTTATGATTTCGATGGTACTATTGGCGACACACGCCTTACCATCGTGACCACACTACAGGCCACCCTGCACCATTATGGATTTGAAAACCTGAGCAACGATACTTGTGCCGCCACCATAGGTCTGACACTCGAAGATGCATTTCAAAGCATGGTGGAAGGGCTAAGCCGAGACAAAGCCATTGAGATGGCTGCTTATTATCGTATCATCTTTGAAGACAACAAGGCACTGCTACGACCACAACCCTTCCCACATGTCATTGACACCATTCGTGCCGTGAATGAGAGGGGTATCATACAGACCATTGCATCGAGCCGAGGCAACCAGTCTCTCATGGACTTCGTCAACGATATGCAGTTGACGCCATACATTTCAATGGTTGTGGGAGCAAATGATGTTGTCAATCCCAAACCACATCCAGAGGCAGTAATCACTATCATGGAGAGAATGAAAGTGGGCGCCAAAGACACTCTCGTAATTGGCGACATGCCCTTTGACATCATGATGGGAGCAAATGCTCATTGCGACACCTGCGGAGTGACATACGGCAATGCCACACGACAGCAACTCGCCGACAGCGGTGCTACACATATCATTGATGATTTCCAACAACTTTTGGAACTATGAATTAGTGTTTTGCTGCCACAGATATTCAACCATTATTTCATCACGTCATTGTAGGTCAATGCTGCTTGCACTAATATTAGAACGTCACAAATATTGACTCGTTGGCTGAAAAGGAAATGGTAAACTGACCTTGAGAGTCGGCAGTGACATTTTCTTTGCTACCTGTGTCTGTATGCCATATCATGACACAGCGGCAGAAAGGGTATCAGTTGATTCTGACGCAATGGCACAATTGGAAAGTATTAGGGCTAATAATACCAAATTGTTCTTTTCAGACATGTTTGTTCGGATTTGTTTTATCTATATAGGTAGTTTTATTTGGTTTGGTAGTGTAGATAGTTTGGTAACCTTATTTGGTTTGGTAGTATAGATAGTTTGTTAGCTTTGTTGGGTTTGGTAGTGTAGATAGTTTGGTAGCATTATTGGGTTTGGTAGTGTAGATAGTTTTGAGGCGAGGGTGACGCGGTGGCGCGTCACCTCCTTAACATTGGAATAAGACTTTTTCCGCAAGAGGTGCGGCGAACCACCGCACCTCCTGCTGAAATTATCCTCCGAAATTGTCGTACATGATTGATTCGGGGTCTACGCCCAAACTGTCGAGCATGCCTACCACGGCCTTCGACATCGGACCTGGACCACACATGTAATATTCGATATCCTCGGGTGCAGGATGGTCTTTGAGATAGGTGTCGTACATAACTGTATGCACAAAGCCAGCTGTATATTTCACTCCTGCTTCATCGGCTTCAGGATCTGGACGGTCAAGAGCGAGATGGAAGTGGAAATTATCAAACTCTTTCTCAAGCCCCAGAAAATCACTGAGATAGAAGACCTCGCTCAATGAACGCGCTCCATAGAAGTAATGCATCTCACGGTCGCGGGTGTTAAGGGTCTTGGTCATGTGCATAATCTGTGCACGCAACGGAGCCATGCCTGCACCGCCTCCAACCCATATCATCTCTTTCTTGGAATCGAAGATAGGATGGAAATCGCCATAAGGACCGCTCATGATAACCTTGTCGCCAGGCTTGCGACTGAAAATATAACTGGAGGCAATACCAGTAGGCACATCCTGGAAACCTACCTGTGGACGTGGTTTGAATGGTGTGGTTGCTATGCGCACGGTGAGCATAATACGATCGCCCTCGGCAGGATAGTTGGCCATGGAGTAGGCTCTGATGGTATCCTCAGGGTTGTGGGCTTTAAGAGAGAATATGTTGAATTTCTCCCACATAGGCAGATACCGGTCGCCTATAGATGCCTTGTCGAAATCCTTATCATAATCGATGGTATCGTAGGCTGGTATCTTGATCTGTGCATAGGAGCCAGGAACAAAGTCCATGTGTTCGCCAGGAGGCAATGCCACAATAAACTCCTTAATGAAACTCGACACGTTGTTATTGGAGATGACTGTACACTCCCACTCTTTAACGCCCATCACACTCTCGGGCACCTTTATCTTGAGGTCGCCCTTGACCTTGCACTGACATCCCAGACGCCAATGGTCTTTAATCTGCTTGCGGGTGAAATGACTCTTCTCCGAGTCGAGAATGTCGCCACCTCCCTCCAGCACCTGCACTTTGCACTGACCGCATGATGCTTTGCCACCGCAGGCAGAAGGAAGGAATATTCCATTTTCGTTGAGTGTGGCCATGAGGTTGCCTCCCTGCTGCACCCTTATGTCTCTGTCTCCATTGATATTAATGGTCACCTCTCCGCTGGGCGAGAGATATTTCTTTGCCACCAGTAGTACCACCACAAGCAGCAGTATAGTTGCCAGGAATACCAATACACTGGTTAATATAAATTCTATCATAACTGATTTTATGTTGTTTGGTGATACGTTATATTTTGAGTCCCGAGAAGCACATCATGGCCATGGCCATGAGTCCTACGGTGATGAAGGTGATGCCCAGTCCCTGCAGTGGTTTGGGCACATCGCTATACTGCATCTTCTCTCTGATGGCTCCCATAGACACTATGGCGAGGGTCCAACCGATACCGCTGCCAATAGCATAAACGAAGGCATCGAGGATGGAACCGATATACTGGCTATTGGAAGGGTCGAGATTGATGCGCTGCTGCATAAATAGCGATGCTCCCATGATAGCACAATTGACAGCGATGAGGGGCAGGAAAATACCTAAGGCTGAATAGAGCGAAGGCGAATAGCGCTCAACAATCATCTCGACAAGTTGCACAATGCCCGCTATTACTGCTATGAAGAGTATGAAGCTAAGGTATGAAAGGTCTACACCCTCAACGAGGCAGTCGGGACCAAGTATCTTGGTCTGAAGGAGATAGTCTACAGGCACTGTTACTGCCAGCACAAAGGTGACAGCCAGGCCCAAACCCAGAGATGTTTTTACATTCTTTGAAACAGCAAGATAGGAGCACATGCCGAGGAAGAATGCGAATATCATGTTGTCTACGAATATAGACCTGAAAAATAAGCTTATCAAATGTTCCATTGAATTGATTCTTTTTTGATAATACAATTAGTGATCTTTCTCTTTCATCCGGCTATTATTCTTTCATTCGGCTGCGGTGTACCCATATCACGCATCCCACGAGGATGAGCGCCATGGCGGGCATGGTCATCATACCATTGTTGAGATAGCCAGCATCATAGGCACAGGATGGTATTACCTGAAAGCCCATGAGCGAACCGCGACCAAGCAATTCGCGCACGCCTCCCACAATCACAAGAATCATGGCATATCCCAATCCGTTGCCAATACCATCGATAAGACTGGCCAAGGGTTTATTTTGCATGGCGAAGGCCTCGAGACGTCCCATGAGAATACAGTTGGTGATGATGAGTCCCACATATACAGAGAGTTCCACACTCACATCATAGGCAAAGGCCTTGAGCACCTGACTAACCACAGTCACGAGGGCTGCTACCACCACGAGTTGCACTACTATACGGATGCGCGTGGGGATGGTGTTGCGCAGGCATGAGATGATTACATTGGCAAAGGCGGTGATGATGGTAACGGCCAGTCCCATCACTATGGCCGGTCGCAGCTGGGATGTGACCGCAAGGGCCGAACAGATGCCGAGCACCTGCATGAGCACAGGATGATCGGTGCTCAGTGGATTGGTGAACACCTGCTTATATTCTTTTGATAGTTTTCCCATTGTCGTTTGGTTTATTTTTTGGTTACACTCTGGATTGCTTTCTGATATCTGCTCATGCAGTCGTGGAGCATGAGACTAACACCATCGGAGGTGAGGGTGGCACCAGTGATGCCATCACAGGTATAGGAGTCAGCAGGCTTGCCATTGCTCTTTCTTACCTTTATGGACACCTCACCCGACTGGTTGGCTATGAGTTTGCCACGGAACTGATTCTGAAAGTCTTTGCTATCTTTGATCTCAGCACCCAGACCGGCAGTCTCGCTTTCGTGATTGAAATAGGCTCCATAGATGGTATTGCCATCGGCATCAAGGGCTATATATCCCCAAATGGGACCCCATAGACCCATGCCATACACAGGCACCACATACTTGGTCTCGCCTTGCACCTCGCACACATAAAGCGCCAGACGCCCCTGCTTATAGTCTGCACTGGTAAGGCGGAAACCATCACTCTCGCCACCCTGTTTTCCTTGGGCCAGCACGGTGCCCTCGGCATCAAAAATCATGTCGGCCTTGATGGTGTTGGCATAGGTATCCTCGGCATCAGCCTTGTCTATATCTCGCATGTTAAGTGCTGATAGCACCTGCATCTTCTTGTCTAATGACACGTTGACATCTTGCATGGGCTTGAGTTGCTTATAGACAAAGGCCAGCACAAAAGCCACGATAACCACCATCACGGTGCTATACATTATTATATATGTATTGGAATTGATATTAAATCCCTTTTTCTTATTTTCTGCCATGGTGTATGTCTATTTATTGGTTCTCATTCTATTAAGTCGCTTGGTAATATTGCTCTGCACCACACAATAGTCGATGAGAGGGGCAAACATATTGGCAAAGAGAATGGCCAGCATCATTCCTTCAGGATAGCCGGGGTTCATGACACGGATGATGATGGCAAGAACTCCGATGATGAAACCGAAGAAATATTTGCCAGTCTCGGTGCGGGCACTGGTGACAGGGTCGGTGGCCATGAAAACAGCACCGAATGCAAAACCGCCCAACAAAAGATGCTCATACCAAGGTAGCGGACTCATGTCGGAATACTGGAATATGGCTGCCATGAGCGAACCTCCCACAAACACGCTTAGCATGGTTTTCCAACTGGCTATGCCAGTGATGAGCAGTATAAGGGCACCGATGCCTATACATATCACACTGGTTTCGCCGATGCTACCAGGGATGGTGCCAATGATCATATCACTTAGGCTGGCTGTGGAAGCACCCGACTGGGCAAGGCTGCCCAATGGGGTTGCTGCGGTGAAGGTGTCTGGCAAGGTGTTGCCCAGACCAAAGATCTGTTCATTGGCCACCCATACCGTGTCGCCGCTCATCTCGGTTGGGTATGAAAAGAAGAGGAAGGCACGAGCCACCAGGGCTACATTGAAGATGTTCATGCCAGTGCCACCGAATATCTCCTTGGCAAATACCACTGCAAAAGCTACGGCCAATGCCAGTATCCACAATGGGCACTCTACAGGAATGATCATAGGGATGATGATGCCAGACACGAGGTAGCCTTCTTGTATCTCCTCCCCTTTCCACTGAGCCCAAATAAACTCAATGGTCAAGCCCACTATATAACTGACCAATATCTTGGGTAGCACGGCCAGCAGACCAAAAGCAAACAACTCAAATACGGATGCCGATGACAGTGAGCCAGCAGCTGCATAGTTTTGGTATCCAACATTATACATACCGAAGAGAAGAGCGGGCAGCAGGGCTATCACCACCATGCTCATGATTCGCTTGGAGTCTATGGAGTCGTGGATATGGCACCCTCGTGCAGAAGCTGTGTCGTTGGGCACATAGAGGAAGGTTTCCAAACCATCAAACACGCTCCTAAAAGCATGCAGTTTGCCATCTTTCTCAAACTGCGGTTTTATCTTGTTTAAATAATTTCTTAATGCACTCATAATTTCTTTGTTTAATATCTTGGATATGGATAGGGATGATGCCGCAAGGGGAAGGTTACAGGTTCTCCTTGCGCAGCATGTCGAGGCCCTCACGTACTATGCGCTGCAACTCGAGTTTGGAACTATCGACAAATTCAGCAAGGGCAAAATCCTCGGGAGATACTTCATAGATGCCCAACTGCTCCATACGGTCTATATCGCCCGCCAGAATGGCTTTGATGAGATATTCAGCATAGATATCCATTGGGATTACCTTGTTATATTCGCCGCTCATGATCATGTGTCGCTGGCCACCCTTGATGCGGGCATCGGGGGAGTAACGTCTGCTACCACCCAAGAGCCATGAGAAATAACTGCGACTGGTAGAGAATTGACCGAAACGTGGCATTATCCATCCCACAAACTCATCTGCATTGGCACCCTCATCAATAACGGTGACTTCGCTGCTGTGGGCTCCAAGATAGCCATTAATATCGGTAGTACGACCAGTGAGCACATTGCCATTGATGATGCGAGCATCCTTGCCGTCATTGCTTATGCTGTTGGATAGCAGAGTGGAAAGTTCCTGCCCCACCAGCATATCGGCATACATTGGTTTGATAACACGTGGACCACAAAGGGCTACAGTGCGGCGCATGTCTACCCTACCCTCAAGGAACAGACGACCAAACATGATGACAGCCGTGGGGTCTACAGTCCATACAACCTCGCCCTTATTTACAGGACAGAGATGATTGACATGCACGCCCACATTGCCCGCTGGGCAGGGACCATCAAACACCGTGACCTCGGCATCACGGGCAGACACGAGAACTGGTGCACTCATGCGGCTGCCTATGCCCAGATATACGGGGGCTATCTTTGACAGGGCGGTGATGCCAGTCTGAAACTCGTTTTCCTGACCGCTCAACTCATATTCGAAATCGGCAGCAAGGGGTTTGTCGCGAAGGGCCGAAACAAATACAGCCTTAGGAGTAGTGGAGTCATTGGTTGAAACGGCATAGGGAAGCTGATCAATAAAGCCAAAAAGGCCTGCCTCAAGAAGACATTCCTTTACTTCAGCTCCACTCAACGTTGTAACGTCTTTCTTGCCAAAGTCTACATATTCCTGCTCACTATCGGCAGATACTGACACGCCAAGCACCTTGCGGCGGTCGCCACGGATGACAGCGGTAACAACTCCGCTCACAGGCGACGCAAACTTTACTCTCGGGAAATTTTTGTTGATAAATAGGGCATCGCCAGCCTTGACCTTATCGCCCTCTTTCACTACCACCTTGGGAACAACGCCAGTGAAATCATCAGGACACAAGCAATACTTGCCGTTGGATTTCACCGTCATCTTTTCATGGGCGGCAGCACCATTGAGACGAATGTCAAGACCTTTGCGCAATTGGATAATGTTTGCCATATACAATCTTTTGGTTTAGACATTGAATAGTTGTGCTGCAAATTTACGAACTTTTTTGGTAATAATGACCATTTTTTAAAGAAAAATAAAAATAAAGTTCCCCATGACACCTTTATGACATGGGGAATTGATTTATATCATCTGGTTAAAGGTGGGTTCTATAAATTCCCACTGTCAAAATGATTATTATTTTGGGGTTGACATTTTGCCATCTTTTGGATTCTTTTCGGCCCAAATCGCAAGTTAAATCGGTCATGTAGCTCGCTACACTCCCTCTTTGACTTACAATTTGACCTCGATAATAACTCCAAAATCTGACAAAGCTAATTTATAGAACCCACCTAAAGGCTTTTTCAGCCTTATTTTGATGAACTATGTATGACTTCCATTAATATGGAATTCAATTGTTTCAGAATGTGTAGCCGAGTGTAAAGATGAGTTGATGGCGTTTGTTGCTGACATCCACACTCTGTGGTTTGTTGGCGGGCTCATAGCAATCATAGAATGGAGTGAAGACACCATCGGTCTGACTATACTGGTATGCCATATCGAGATTTACGCTACCCACCTTATATCCAAAGCCGGCAGTGATACGATAGGTGTCTTTCCAGTTGGTATAGTCCATAGATGATGAATAGTATACTCCATTGCTACTTACCATATTGTCTTTCACTCCCGTGTCCTTATAAATAGGCGACACGTAATTGAAACCAAGACGAACAGCCAATGAAGGTTCGGGCTTCAGTTCGGCACCCAGCTTCACTGTGGTTACTCCTTTGAGGGTCTTAGAGGTATGATCGTTCATGTCGCGGTCGCTCTCGCTGTTGTAATCACCAGACCATGAGTCCCAACTGGTGTTCACCCTATTATCGATGCTTGAATAGTCGGAATAGTCGATGGAGGCGCCAAGGGCGAGAAAATTGTCAATGGTATGGCCGAGGCTCAAACCGAAATTCCATGGGGTATTGAACTTAAATTCGTAACTCTCTTGGTTAGTCAATCCGCTGTTGCTCTCGTAAGTATTTGGATTGGCATCCTTGTCATCTACCCACATACGTGTAAGATTATTGGTGGTCAGTTCATAGAACGTAGGGGAAGCTATGGAGAGCCCGATGCGGAAGGGAGATTCTTCAATAGGGCGGAAGATGACACCAGCCTTGATATCGAAACCCGTTCCCGTGATCTCACGGTCGTCTTCTACCATCGTGCCTCCCAGATTCTCGGGATTGCGAGTGAAATACTCCGAATAATTAGAATATGAGCGATAGTGTACATCCTTGATACCGAGGGTAAGACCAAGGAACACCCTATCGTTGAGATTGCCACTAAGATTGAAATCATAAGCTCCCACATATCCCTTGTTGTATTTCTGCATCAGATAATTGTCGCCTTCATAGTAATACATGGCATCTTGTCCTGTAATCAAAGGATTGAAGTTGACAGTATTCCAATAGAGATAGTCGAGTTGGCTACACTCTATATAGTCGGAAGTGACGGTACCGAAATCATTGGGGTTGTCGCGCTCAACATAGGCGAAACCACGGTCGTTGCCATTCTCATCAATAGCCTTGTTATAAGACACTCTGTTTTGGGAACCTCCATTGAGATTGCCTCCGGCAAACATCAGAAAGTCGAAATTGCGACTCTTATGATAGTTGAAGCCGAAATTGAGAAACGACTGGCGGCCTGTGCGTGACACATAGATAAAACCAGCCTGATCAAAACTCATGTTTGTCTTGTTGCCACCCCCAAACTCTACAGCATCTTTCTGAGACACCATGCCGAAGGAGAGGCTTGCATTGGAATGACGGAAGAGACCAATACCCGCAGGGTTAGTGCTGATTGTAGAGATGTCGGCACCAAGGGCATCAAGGGCTCCGCCCATACCCACATAACGCGCTGTGCCATTCAGATCCTGAGTAGCAAGGTTGGCATTCTCATATGTTTCCTGTGCCTGCACTGATAAGATTGAGACCATCAGAGACAGAGAAATAATCATTTGCTTTTTCATACCTTATTGATATTTACATCATTAATAATTGTTATTGCAGGTGGGCATAGCAACTCATCTGCGGCCACCACCACGACTACCGCCACCAAAGGAACCGCCTCCACGGCTACCGCTACCAAAGGAACCGCCACCGCTGAAACTGCCACCGCTACGGCTACCTCCACCAAACGAACTGCGACTGCCACCGCCAAAGGAATTGCGATCAGAAGATGGAATTGATGACACCTTGCGCTCACTATTACTGTTATTGAAACGATTTCCACTAACAGTGCTACGATCGTTTACTTTTGAATTGTTTCTGCCATTAACCGAACTGCGGTTGCCGCTCAAGTTGCCATTGCCACGGTTGCCGCTTATTGTGCCACCATTGCGACCGCCACTCAAGCTGCCATTACCCCAACTGCGGGTTCCACCATTTCTCGAGGGCAGATAATTACGGTTGCCATTTCGGTCAGAAAAGCGGTTGAGCGTTGTGTTGCCCATACCATGATTACGTGTGCCAGACGCATTTCCAAAGTATCGTGTACCGGCATAATAGGTTGGTGTCCAGTGACATCCCCAATGCCATGAATAATAATGGTGATGATAGGGATATCCCCAATACCACGGATCGTACCATGACCAATAAGCATAGGATGGCGACCAATACCAAGAGTCATAATACCATGGATCATACCATCCATACCAACTATGCCATCCATACCATGACGATACTCTTCCATCACGATAGCCAGCCCAATAAGAATCTCGCCACTCATAATCGTCAAAACGACTCATGCGACGAGTATACTTGTAGTCTTCCTCTTCATCATCGGGTGCCACATATACGGTATCATTGACACCTGCACGACCATCGAAACTGACCACCTCATTGTCTGCCGAATCCAAAAGGACATAACTGCTGCGCGCCATGCGGTTGTATTCATCTACATCGCGAGTTGGAGTACGTGTGCCTTTTTCCAAGTCAACAATACGCTCCTTCTTTATCTCGGCATCTATATTCTTTTTGGTGGGCACAAAATACATGTCATCCTGTGCATGAGTTCCAAGAGACATCATTGCCACTAATCCGATTAAAACATGTCTTTTCATACTGCAAATATAATTTAAATTGTTATTCTGATGCAAAATTAGTTGATTTCTAAATGCAAAAATACGGAAAATCCCCATACAACAATAGGTATTCCCCTATTTTTATTGATTATTCACAATAATGCAATAAAATATTGACTTGCGGATTCAACTAATAAGTGCAAATCTACGAAATCTTTTCATAAAAGCACTCTCTTGGTGTTGAGAAATTGAGTTTTTCCCTTACTCTCTTTTCCATCAGGCTTTTCAGCCCCCCCAATATGGTTTGCAGATGCCGCATTTTGCATAATTGATTACCATTAAACTTGCAAAATATTCAAATATTCAAATATTCACTGGGGACTCTTTTTCACACGCAGGGGCGCGCGTACATATTATATAAGGGATTTCTTATAAGTACCACGCTTCTCTCCTTTTAGCACCAGGGCACTCTTTATCAGTCCTCACATGATGATATGATGCCGTATTTTATATTATCTCCATATACTCTCTGTTTAATCTTCGGTTGTAGGCAAAGACTTGTAGGTTAAGATACATCCACAATTGAGAATACATTGTTCTGACGTATGGCTTTTCAAAAGCCTCATCGTCGCAGTCAATATTGGTATTTTCAGTATTACCTTAATTCCGCAACACTATAATTTAACTTTATTTATAAGTTCCTGAGCAACAATAAGTTGCCTAGGATTTTGCCGTGTCAGATTTTTCACTTATCTTAGTGTTGCAATTAGAAAACAAGCGAAAATCGTAACAAGGCGCTG